>JACSRG010000327.1 GCA_014879865.1 Anaerolinea sp. | reverse complement strand
GCTACCCGGAGATCGACGTGCTGGAGATCATCACGCAGGAATCCGGCGAATGGGGTCATGCAGCGCCGCCCGAAGACCTGCGTCAGATTGCCGTCGAAAACTTTCCCGGCTCGCTCGAAGAGGAGACCATCGCGCCGCATCTGACCGATGGCAAAAAAGACCTCGACCGTTTGATGCGCGAGATGGGTCATGCAGTACAGGTCATGGAACGTCTGCGTGCATCGGGGCGTCCCCTACCCCGGTTGGCACTCGGCGTTTACTGCACGGTGCGCGCCGATCACGCCGTCATCATGGCGCTGCTGCGCCGCTATACGCCGCCGGATGTGACCTACGCGCTGCTGTTCGATCACGGTAATCGCGCCGTTGCCCGCAATTTGCGCGAT
Organism: Anaerolinea sp.; assembly: GCA_014879865.1. Lineage (GTDB taxonomy): Bacteria > Chloroflexota > Anaerolineae > Aggregatilineales > Phototrophicaceae > Flexifilum. Next base: position 9,527 of record JACSRG010000327.1, on the reverse strand, counting down.
GTCCAGATCACGCGTGCGGACTGGGATCGCAGCATGATCTACAGTTGGATCGAATTCGACGGGACGATCTACCTGCTGCAAAACGCGCTCGAAGGCATTCACCAACTGCTGCAACTGGCAAGTGAGACCTACAGCGGCGATCCGATTCACGCGATCAGCTTCAATCACTGGCGCACAGCCGAAAATCGCACGACTTCCCGTTACGCCGCCGTGTCCATGATCGAAGGAGTCATATCCCCGGCTGAGTTTTACCTGCGCTATGCTGGCTCGATGCAGATTGCGCAGCCGGAGCAGTACGCCCGCGCGATGCAGATCATCGACGATGCGGACACACAAGCACGCGATCAACTGCCGAACGTCGGCTTCTGTTATGTCGGCTGCTGGGGCGTCGAAGGTCTGGGGTACTATGGCGTGTTCAAAGCCGACCGTCTGAGCGCTGTGCGCGCGCAGTACGAGAGCGCCGTCGATCTGCTGACCGGATGCGCACAAGCCGTGCCGTCCAGCGAGGGAGTCGCGTACCTCAACTTCTTGATCAACCGGGCGCGCTGCACAGCCATATATCTCTCGGCGCTGGAAACCGCTGTGCAGCTTCAGCCCCTATGCGCCGACCGCACCCCCGCGCAGCTCCACGCGGACGAGCAGCGTCGGGTAACAGCAATCTGTGATGCAGCACTCGCACAAATGGAGGACACGATGGCACTTCATGCCAAAATGCTGCCAGATCGAGGCTGTGAGGGAACGCTCATCAGCTTCTACTATACGCCGCCTGCTGTGCTCAAACGGATACGCGCGGAATACGGCGGTGTCGGGACGGTCGAACACATGTCGTCGGTCAACGATGCACCGCCCTCGCCCATCTGGATGGAGGATTAGCCATGCGCCTCGGTGTGATTGGTCTGATCCCCTCTGATTTTTTCGCCGTCGATGATACGCTGCTCCAGCACATCCGCTCGATGGGTTTCAGTGGAGTTGTCGCGCACATTCCCGGCGATCCCTTGCAGGCGAACCGCGAAGCCTTGCGCTATCTCAAATCGATGCTCGACCGTCACCAGCTTCGCTTCGTGCAATTGTGGGGGTGGTATCCATCCATTGTCGCCGAGGATCCCGAAGCGCGCGCGACGGGGATCGCAGCCGCCAGCGCCATCATCCAGCATGGCGCAGAGATCGGCGCGGAGATGATCGGCTTGCGTCCGACGAGCATGAGTCCGCAGGGACCTTGGTCACCGCATCCCGCCAACTACCATCTCGCCACCCAAACCCGGCTCATCGACAGCTTGCAGCAGATCGCGCAGGCGTGCGAACAATATCAAATTCGGGTCGCGTTAGAATGTCACGCGCTCACACCGCTGTATAATCCGGCGGTGACTCAGTACGTGCTGGAATGCGTCGGCTCGTCGTGGTTCGGCGTGAATTTCGACCCGGTCAATTTCGTCGCCGATCTCGCCACCGCCTATGACAGCACGCCGATGATCAATCAGCTCTTCGATCTGCTCGGACAGTACGCGCTCTCGGCACATGTCAAGGACGTAGTCGTGCAAGACGATCTGGTCGTGCATATCAGCGAAGTGCCGCCCGGCGCTGGGATTCTCGATCTGGATACCTTCTTACGGCGGTTTGAGGCGCTGAAGCCCGATGCGTTCGCGTTTATCGAGCATCTCGCGCCGGAGCAGATACCGGCGGCGGCGGCGTTTTTGCATCGAAAATTGACCGAGCTCAATATTCCTATTCTGGAGTAGCCAACGTGCCGCAAGATTTGAACGGAAAAGTGATTCTGGTTACCGGAGGTGCACAGGGAATCGGCGCGGCAGCAGCGCGACTGTGCATCGAACGGGGAGCGTCGGTCTACATCGGCGATGTGAATGCCGAACGCGGTGACGCTCTGGCGCGCGAAATCGGTGCGACTTTCCTGCCGTTCGACGTCTGCGACGAAGCGGCGGTGAAATCCGCGCTTGCGTCCGTCCGCACACACAGTGGGAGATTGGATGGCATCGTGTGCGCGGCGGGGATTTTTCGCGGAGCGTTTCAGTCACCGGAGGAACTCTCGCTCGACGATTTCCAGACTGTGCAGCGCGTCAACGTAACCGGAGTCTTTCTAACCGTCAAGCACAGCCTACCGCTGCTGCGTGACGGCGGTGTCGTCGTGATCATCGCCTCCGGCGCAGGCGTGCAGGGACCGAGTTCGTCGCTCGCTTACGGCGCGAGCAAAGGCGGCGCAAACGGCTTGAGCATGACGCTGGCGGCGCAGTTGGAAAAACGCGGAATCCGCGTGAATACGCTGTCGCCGGGCAGCATCGTCACCGATATGAAATTGAGCGTCGAACTGGAAAACGCGCGGCGTCAGGGCATTCCCGCCGAAACCGCCATCGCCCGCGCACGGCAGGAGTACGGCACGCCCGATGGTGTCGCGCGGATCATCGCCTTCATACTCTCCGACGACGCCGACTATGTGCGCGGCACGATCTATACGAGGTGAACGTGACGACCCGCAGTTTTGACGAAAAGGCGACCGCGCTGGCATTTCCGCTCGGCGGAGTCGGCACAGGCAACGTATCGCTCGGCGCTCGCGGCGATCTGCGCGATTGGGAAATCTTCAACCGTCCTGCCAAAGGCACGACGCTGCCCAATACCTATTTCGCACTGCGCGTGCAGCAGGCGGGCGGTAAAGCTATCGGGCGCATTCTGGAAGGAGCGGTGCAGCCCCCCTTCGACCATTCGCATGGTTTCGATCCCCACACGGGCGCGGGGCTGCCGCATTTCACGGGAACGACCTTCTACGGCGAATATCCGTTTGCGCGAATTGATTTTCACGATGAGTCGCTGCCCGCGCTCGTACACCTCGAAGCGTTTACGCCGCTCGTCCCGCTCGATCCTGAACAATCCGGCATCCCATGTGCCATTTTCACGTACCGCGTCACAAATACGGGAACACTGCCCCTCGATGTGACCATCGCCGGGTCGCTGTTCAATCCGATTGGACACCCTTCCTTCGACCCGACGAACAAGCGTCGAGCGGATCAGCTCGGCAAAACGATCAACCGCCGCCGCGACGACAACGGCGTGCGCGGCATTTTCATGACTGCCGAGGGAATTCAACCGGATGCGCTGGAGTTCGGCAGTCTGGCGCTGGCGACGGGCGCGGTAAATACGACGGTCAAACCCGCGCTTCTACGCAGCGGTTGGTGGGATTTTCTGCGTGACTTCTGGCATGATCTGCTGGACGACGGTCGGCTGACCGACCTCAACTACGCTGAACCCGGCGACTACCCCGATACCGGGGCGCTTGGCATCTACAGTACACTCGCGCCGGGGGAAAGCGCCGATTTTCGTTTTGTATTGGCGTGGCACTTTCCCAACCGCATCAACAGTTGGGACAAGTGGGACGCGCCGCACATCCGCAATCACTACGCGACCCGCTTCGCCGATGCGTGGGCAGTCGCCGACACGGTGCTGCGGGATCGGCATCAGCTTGAAGTGCAGACGCGCGCATTTCATGCGGCGCTGTTCAACAGCACCCTCCCCGCCTCCGTGATCGATGCGGTGTCCGCCAACATCGTCCCGATTCGCAGCAATACCTGTTTCTGGCTGGAAGATGGTCGCTTTATGGCGTGGGAAGGCTGCTTCGACGACGCGGGCTGCTGTCTGGGAACCTGTACCCATGTGTGGAGTTACGCCTATACTGCCGCGTTCCTGTTCCCGTCGCTGGAACGCGAGATGCGCCGCATCGAACTGAACGTCGAAACCGATCCTGATGGATACATGGCGTTTCGCACCCTGCGCACCTTCGATCCCACGGCGGCATGGGTGATGAACAACAATCCCACGGCGGCGGTCGATGGGCAGATGGGCACGATCCTGAGAGTCTACCGCGAATGGACGTTGAGCGGCGACACCGATTGGCTGCGTTCGCTGTGGGCGAATGTCAAGAACGCGCTGAATTACGCGGGCATCCAGTGGGATCTGGATCATGACTTCGTGCTGGAAGGGCGGCAGCATAACACCTACGACATCGACTTCTACGGCGCGAATCCCCTGTGCAGCGTCTACTATCTGGCGGCGCTGCGAGCGGCGGCAGCAATGGCGCGCATACTTGGCGAAGCGGACTTAGCCGAACGATGCGACGACGCCTTCCGGCTGGGCAGTCAGCGCGTAGATGAGCGCCTATGGAACGGCGAATTCTACGTGCAGCGCTTGGACGATGTGGACGCGCACCCTTATCAACATGGGCTCGGCTGCCTCTCTGACCAACTCCTCGGACAAGCGCACGCGCATTTCCTCGGCTTGGGCGATCTACTCCCGCGTGAACACGTGGTGTCAGCCTTGAATGCCATCTACCGCCGAAATTTCCGGCGCGGCTTCCGTGATCACGTCAACATGCAGCGCACGTTCGCCCTCGGCGATGAAGCTGGCTTACTCCTGTGTACATGGCATGAAGGCGGCGAACCGCGCTTCCCCTTCCCGTATTCCGACGAAGTGTGGACAGGTATCGAGTATCACGTCGCCGCCCATTTGATCGCGACCGGCAGCCTCGACGAGGGGCTGGCGCTGGTGCAAGCGGTGCGCGCACGGCATGATGGCGTGCGGCGCAATCCGTGGAACGAGGTGGAATGCGGACACCATTATGCGCGCAGCATGTCAAGCTGGCTGCTGCTCCTCGCCTTGAGCGGGCTGCACGTTGACCCCGCCAAACGCGAGATGCGTTTCACGCCGGTGAGTCCCGGCGCAGAGTTCCGGTGCTTCTGGTCAAATGGGCAGGCGTGGGGCGCGCTGATTCGGAACGGAAACGCCTACCACGTCGAGACTTACGGTGGAAGTCTCGACGGATGGCGCGTGTGGGTCGGTGCGGTGGAAGCTCAAGTCCGCTAAGTCTCGTCCGCTACAATTTGATCGCTCCGGCGGAAAGACCGTCGATGAACGAGCGCATCCCGACGATGAAGATGACGATCATCGGCAGCGAGGCGATCACGCTGCCCGCCATCTGCACGCCGATTTCTGGCGCGCCCGCGCCGCTGGAAAGCATCACCAACCCGACCGAAATCGGACGCAGTTCGTCGCGGTTGAGCACCAGCAGGGGCCAGATCAGATCGTTCCATGCCCCGTTGAAGCGCAGAATCGCCATTGACGAGATGATCGGAATCGAGAGCGGCAAGCTGATGCGGAACAACAGCGGAATGTGTCCTGCGCCGTCGATGCGCGCAGCTTCGAACAGTTCTTCCGGCAGGCTTTGGAAGAAGGTGCGCAGCACGATGATCTGGAACGAGTTCGAGCCGAGGATCGACGGGAGAATAACCGCCAGAAACGAGTCGAGCAGGCGCATGTCACGGATCAGCAGGTAGCGCGGCACGAGCGTTAAAATCCCCGGAACCATCATCAGCGCCATCACCATGCCGAACAGGAACGCCTTGCCGGGGAACTTGTAGCGGGCGAACACATAAGCAGCGATGATCGAGAAAAAGAGATCGCCGGCGACAATCGAGATCGACAGGAACAGCGAGTTGCCCAGATAGTTGCGGATGCCGAGATTCCACGCCCGTTCGAAGTTTTCCCAGTGGAACGGCAGGCTCGGCAGCATGGGATTGGTCACAATGTCGGTGGCAGACTTGCCGGACATAATGAACAGCAGCGCCACCTGAAACAGCGCGATCCCGATCAAAAGAATCAGCAGCAGGTGCGAGAAAGTCGTGAAGACACGATTCGATTTCATAACAGAGACTCGCTCAATCCTCGCTGCCGCGAATGAGACGCTGGTTGATCAGCGTGAGGATCAGGATCACGACAAACAAGATCACGCCGATTGCCGACGCATACCCGTAGGCGTTTTCCTGTGTAAAGGCATAATACATGCGCAGACCGGGAACCATCGTCGAATAGCCGGGTCCGCCATCGGTCATAAACAGCGCGCGCCCGAAGTCCTGAATCGTCCCGATGAACGTGAGAATCACGAGGACTTTTAGCTGCCCCTGCACCATTGGCAGTTCGATTTTGCGGAAGCGCTGCCACCCGGTCGCACCATCGACCAGCGCAGCATCGATCATCTCGCCGGGAATGGCGATGAACCCCGCGAGAAAGATCAGCACGGTGAAGGCTTCGATCCACGGGAAACCCATGAACATGAGCGAGCCGAGCGCGGTGTTGGAATTGCCGAGCCACACCACCTGCGAGTCGATGCCAATCGCGCGCAAAATGATGTTGATGCCGCCTTCGAGCGAAAACAGCCAGCGCCACAGCACGATGAACACGAAACCCGGCGCGATCACGGGCAGCACCACCAGCACACGGTATAGATAGCGGTGGCGCGGATTCGGCAGGCGATAGATCAGGTAGGCGACCAGCAGCGGAAACGACAGCGATATAAGGTTGAAGATGAGCAGGATGAAAATATTGACCCAAGATTGCAGCAGGCGCGGGTCATCCAAGAAGAACTGGTAGTTGAACAACCCGATAAACCGTGCTCGCCGCCCATCCCACGTATGAAACGATCCCCAGAAGGCACGCAGCGCCGGATAATATTGAAACACGATCATTCCGACGATGGTCGGCGCTAACAGCAGGTACAGTCCGCGACTCTTCCAGAGTCGTTGAAGCACGGTCAGACGGTGAGCGCGCTCCACGCTCCGCGTGCTCAACATGGGTGAAGCCGGAATTTCCGTCATACAACCTCGATTGCATAAAAGAGAGGCAGGGTATGAGCGTCCGCACGCGGCGGACGCTCATACCTGATTATGCGTTGACGTTCAGTGCTTACGACGCGGGCGCTGCGGGCCAACTGGAAGTATCCCATCCATTGTCCACAATTGCGCGTTCCGCCCAGCGTTCCCATTCCACTTGAAGCTGTGCGCCGAATTCTTCGAGCGTGACTGAACCGCTGTTGTAGGTCGTGAACAGGCGCAGGAACACGCCGTCCGGCGTCGGGTCGCCGATGCCGCGAATGGCGGTATCGTTCGACATCGGCGGATTGTAGAAGCCGTACAACTGCTGTTGTTCGACCGGGTCGGTCAGCACTTCGGTGATCGGTTGGTCGGCGGGGACACACGGCATGGGTTGGAGGTCGCACCACTGATCGTTGGTCGAACGCGCCGTCAGGTATTGCAGCAGATCGATGGCAAGTTCCAGCTTACCGTTCGCTTCGGTCGTCTTGGGGATGAAGAACGAATTGCCGATCTCACCACCTTCAACACCACCCCAGCGGCGCACGACGGGCAGCGTCGCCAGCGACGAGCTTTCCTGCGTGATCAGCGGGAAGGCAAACGTACCATACTCGAACCCGCGTTCCGGCGTGTCGTACATGCCGACCGCCCAGAACCCCTGATGCGTCATGGCGGTGCGCTGCGTCAGGAAGTAATCGACGCTGGTATCCGGCGCTTGCCAATCGGTGTTCCAGCAGCGATTCGCCAGCTCGTTCATCAGGCGCGCGGTTTCCAGCACGTATTCATTCGTGCCCGACAGGATGCCGTTCTGGATCGCCCATGCGTGCATTTCACTTGTCACGGCGAACGGCGCATCTTCGACGCCCCACGCAGGCAGAATCTGGTCGGTGAGCGGCGCAAACATGCCTTCGATCATCGGCAGCGCGTACCACCCGAAGAACGGACCCGTTCCATCGTTGAACATCGGCACAATATCCTGCGCCTTGAGCGTGTCGCACACGCCGAGCAGTTCTTCAAACGTTTCCGGACGTTCCACCCCTGCCGCTGCAAACACATCGGCATTGTAGAAGATCACGAGCTGACCGATGTTCGACGCGAGCGAGTTCCCGACGAAATAGACTTCCCCTGCCGGGATCGCGGTGTCACGCAGACCGACGCTCTGGTCATACCAGAATTCCTCGCTCCATGTGGCAAACGCCCCGTACGGATTCGGCTGAGACATGTACGGCGTCAGGTTGACGAGCAGGTCGAGGTTGCCGGTCAGAAACGAGTTGCTCGGGTACATCGCCACAACGTCGGGCAGCGTGTCGCTGATCAACTGCGTGCGAATACGGTCGTAAATGCCATCAATCGGCTGCGAGATAAACTCCACTTGAACGCCGCGCAGCTCTGCCCAATCATTGATCAGATTGTAGGCAGCTTCCCACGCCGCATTGTCGCTCCCGCCCTGCTCGTAGGCTTCGACATTGCCCCAGAACGAAATGGTGAGTGTTTGCTCTTGTGCGCTCACGACGCCCACAGACAGCAGCAAAACCAGAAGACCGATCAAAAAAACTGATTTACGCATAGGAGTCTCCAATCAGATATAAGTCTTCAACCAGCGGCGCTTCGCGCACTGATTTATCAATTATATTTTACATCTGATTTTTTATCTGGCAAGTGACCTATGCACATTGCACGAGTTCTCAAGGGTTTCCCTGTCACTGTGATCAGGTAGGGTGTCCGTGTGGGCTATGAGTCGATCATGGTGATTCGCCGCAGCGTGCTGCTGTAGTTCCCTAATCCGCCGTACAGACCAAATTGCAGATCGAGGTTCATCCATGCCGCGCCGGAACGCACGCCGTTGAAGCCTTCGACCCTGTACAGCGCACTGGGAATCAACCCGCGCAAACGCAGCGTCAGCGACGGCTCGTGCTGCCCGACGAACGTGCGGAACGCCAGCAGCACACCCTCCCGCTGATCCTTACTGATGTACTGAACGGCGGTAAACCCCTGCTGATCGGCTGGACGAAGCCGGTAAAGATCGCCAAACTGCACCAGCGGGCGGATTGTCTTGTACTCGGCGATCAGATCGCGCGCTTCCTCCATCTCGGCGGCGCTCCAGCGCGTGATGTCTGCGCCAACGCCGAGCATGCCGCACATCGCCGCGTGAAAGCGGAAGCGAAACGGCACATCACGCTGCTGATCCGTGACCCACGCCTGCATCGTCGTCGCCGGGAACATGAGCGAGTAGCCCGCCTGAATACCAAGCCGGTCGGGTGCTCCGCTGTTGTCGCTGATCCAGATGAGATCGGACATGCGCAGCATCCCCAGATCGATCCGCCCACCGCCGCCGGAGCAGCTTTGCCAGATGACCTGCGGGTGCTTGCGGCGGATGCTGTCCCATACGTGGTACAACCCATCGACGTAGCGTATCCACAATTCGCGCGGTTCGCCGGGCGCATCCTGCCAGCCCGGTTCGCTCACATTCCGGTTCATATCCCAATTCGCATAACGGATGTCGTAGCGGGACAGCATGTGATCCAGCGCGTCGATTAGATAGGCTTGCACATCCGCCCGCGCCAGATTCAGATGGAGCGCGTCGCGTCCAAGCCGGGGTTCTCGTGTCGGGTAACGGATCACCCACTCAGGGTGTGCGCGGTAGAGATCACTGTCGGGGTTGACCATTTCCGGCTCAAACCACAAGCCAAACTCCATGCCCAGTTCGCGCACATACGCGATCAGGCGTTCCAGACCATCGGGAAACTTGTGTGGATCGGGCATCCAGTCGCCCAGACCGCTCGACTGCGAGAAGCGCCCCTTGTACCAGCCATCGTCGATCATGAACATTTCCGCGCCGAGCTGTGCGGCAAGTCGCGCGAGTCGGGCTTGCGACTCGAAGTT
>JACSRG010000586.1 GCA_014879865.1 Anaerolinea sp. | reverse complement strand
CGAAGGCAGCATCAAGGCGACGCAAGCCAAGATCAACCGGATCATCAACCTCGACTATGAGACGTTCGTCAACTCGGCGTTCTTGCAGCAAGGCAAAGCCGATGCCTTCACGGTCAAGCAGCCGTCGCAGCGCAAGCAAATCCTCAGCGACATCCTCAACCTGAACCGCTTCGAGAGCTACGAGGACGCCGCAAAGGGAGAGATCAAGCGGCTGGACGATGACATTAACGGCATCAACGCGCTGATCCGGGGCATCACGGAAGACCTCAAGCGCGAACCACAGCTTCGCGCCGTGCTCGCCGAGGCTGAAGCGGCGCAGGCGGACGCCGAAACCAAGCTGGCAGAATCGGAGGCGCGCTTGCAGCAGGTCGCCTTCGCGCCGAGCGCGCTGACCGGCGCACAGACGCAAGCCGCCGCCATCGAAACGCGGCTCAAGGGGATCGACGCCGATCTCGACGTGGTGGAGGGCGAAATCAAGCGGCAGGTCGCCAAAATCGAGCAGTACGAGGCGATCAGCGCGCAGCGGGAGCAGATCGAACAGGGGTATCTCGAACTGCAAACCGCCCGCGCCGCCGGGGACGAACTGGCGGACAAACTGCGCCAGTGGAGCGAGATCGAGACGCGGCGGCACGGCTTGGAGCGCCAGATCGACGCCGAACGCACGACGCTCAAGCAGACGATCAGCGGGCTGGAAGCGGACGTAAAAAACCTCGACCGCACGATCAACGCGGCGAAGACCGACGATCTGGCGCGCTTGCAAGCCGAAATCGCCGAACTGCATGCGCTCGATCAGCAGCGCGAAGACCTCGAAATCACCATTGCGCAGCTCACACAGGAAAGCGCGGAACGCACCACCATCCGCGACATCCTCTATAAGGAAGCGCACGACATCAAGGCACAGCAGAATCGCCTTGCCAGCATCGAAGGCGCGACCTGCCCGTTCTGCGGGCAGCCGCTCGACGCGCACACGCGCGACCAGATGATCGCCGATCTGGAAGGGGTCGGCAAGGAAAAAGGCGACAGCTACCGCGAGGCAAAAGCCCGCCTTGAGGAGATCGCCGCCACGCTGACCGGCAAGAAAGACACCTTCGCCACCCTCAAAACGCGCACACGCGGACTCGCCGCGCTCGAAAAGCAGGCGGGCGCACTGTCAGCGGGCGTCGAGGCGGCGCAAAAAGCCGAAATTCTGCGGGCGGAGAAGTGGGCGCAGTTGGAAGCGGCACAGGCGGAGCTAAGCGCCGAAGCCTTCGCGCACGGGCTGCGGAGTCAGCTTGCCGCGCTGATCGCCGACCGGGACGCGCTCGGCTATGACAGCGGCGCGCACAACGAAATTCAGGCACGGCTGCAAACCTTCAGCGGCTATGAAGCGCGCCAGACCGAGCTGGAAATCGCGCTGGCGGCGCTGCCCGATCTGCATACCGATCTCGAAAACGCGACCGCGCGCCGCGAACGACTGCACGCCACGCGCACGGAGGAGACCGCCGCGCTCGATGCGCTGCGCCTGCAAATCGTCGAGCTGCAAGGGCTGGTCAAGGAGTATCAAACGCGCGAACAGGAAGTACGCCAGTTCCGCATGGCGGCGATCAAAGCGGCGGAGAAGGTCGGCAGCGCGCGGCAGGATTTGCTGGCGCTGGACGATCTGCGCGCGCGTAAAGCCGAACTTGAAGCGCGGCTGGCAGCGCGGCGTGACGAGCGCGCGCTCTACGACGAACTCAAGCTGGCGTTCGGCAAGAACGGCATTCCAGCGATGATCATCGAGACGGCGATCCCGGAACTCGAAGCGACGGCGAATCGGCTGCTGGCGCGCATGACCGACGGACGCATGAGCCTGTCGATGAACACGCAGCGCGAGAAAAAAGACGGCGGCATGGCGGAAACGCTCGAAATCCAGATCGCGGATGAACTCGGCACGCGCCCGTATGAGATGTTCAGCGGCGGCGAAGCGTTCCGCATCAACTTCGCCATTCGCATCGCCTTGTCGCAAATGCTGGCGCGGCGGGCAGGCGCGCATTTGCGGACGCTGTTCATCGACGAGGGGTTCGGCACGCAGGACGACGAAGGGCGGAACAAGCTGGTCGAGGCGATCATTGCCGTGCAGGACGAGTTTGCGATCATCCTTGTGGTGACGCACATCGAAGAACTGCGCGATCAATTCCCCGTACACATCGCCGTCGAAAAGACCGGCGACGGCAGCCGCGTCAGCATCCGCTGATGGGCTTGTGCTACAATGGGAACAGAGTGAGAGGGATAGTGCCATGACCACAGCTAGTCTACGCGAGCAGTTGATTGCCCGAATTGACCGCATGACAGATGATGATGTTCGCAGCTTAATCAAGTTGATTGACCTTGTGGAATCGTCCGATTCGGATGAATTGCCGCCCGATTACAGCGAAGAAAACGATCCGCTGATCGGTTTCCTTTCAGGCACAACCGATCTAGCGGAACACGTCAAAGAGACTCTGTATAGTGACATTGACGAAATCAGCGGCTGGACGCAAAAGAAAGCCTGAGTCATGAACGCGGTTGCCGACACCAGCTTCGTCGTTGCCCTCATCACCCGGACAGAAACCTATCACGAAGTCTGTTTTGCAGCCAGCAAAACTGTTAGAGTGATTTATCTACCTCAAACCACGCTGGCAGAAGTTGGCTATCTATTGTCCAAACGTTACGGAAACCTCGTCATGGCGCGGTTTCTCGCTCAACTTCCGCAGTCGAAATTTCGGCTTGTACCGCTAGACGATACGGATATTGCGCGCACCGCCGAACTTCTGCAAAAATATGCCGACTCGCGGGTGGATTTCGTCGATGCGACGATTGCTGCCGTCGCCGAGCGCCTGAATATCATCCGCATTTTGACGCTGGATCGCCGCGATTTCGCGCTGATCCGCCCGAAGCATGTCGCCCAGTTTGAAATCCTGCCGGAAAAGGCGTGACCCCATGCGAAAATTGACCTTCCCCTCCCTGCTCGTGCTTGCAACCGTGTGCCTATTCACGCTGATGCTGCTCGTCGCGTCGATGACACTGGCGCAGGATGTTCAGCCGACGGCGACGCCGCTGTTCGGCGACACCTTCGGCTTGCCCACGCCCATCCCCGATGAGACGCCGATCCCGATCAGCTTGACGGGCGTCAACGGGCGCGCGGATCGCGGTCCTGTCGCCATCCGGTCGGGTCCCGGCTTGCAGTATCCGCGCATCGGGCGCGTTTCTGCCGGACGCTCCATCGACATCACCGGCTGGAATGGTTGGGAAGTTGGACGCGAATGCACGGTCAACTTCGAGGATGACCTCGACATGTGGGTACAGGTGCAGTTCGGCGAGCGGCGGGGATGGTCGGCACGCTGCGCGCTGACGATCACCGGGCGGCTGACCGATCTCCCGCTGATCACCGCATCGGGTGATCGCATCCTGCAACGGTAACAAAAGATGCCAACCACAGAGAGTCCGAATAAGCGATTTCACCGCAGACGATACAACGAGAAAGTGGATTTTTTCTCCGCGTTCTCTGTGGTTAAGTTAGTTTTGTTTCTTCTAGCCCTCATGTTTTTGGCGGGGTGCGGCGCGGCGGTCGCGCCGATTGTGCCGACCGCGCAGCCGACCGCGACGATCACGCCGACGGAGATGCCCTCGCGCACGCCCGCGCGCAACGTCACGCCGACGCAGCCGCCGACGCTTGCGCCCGCCACCGCGACGGGCGGTCCCTCGCCGACGCCGCTGTTCGGGCAGGCGAGTACGGCGGCAGCGTTCGTAGCAACGGCGACGCGCCCGCTCAACCCGAACGCGCCGCGCATCGAATTCTTCACGGCGGGAGTCGCGGCTGTCGCTCCCGGCGATTCGGTGACGCTCTACTGGTCAACGCGCGGGACGACCGCCGCCAATATCTACCGCCTTGAGCGCGGCGTGCGTAATCAGGTGTGGCAGGTCGAAGCGGATGGCAACCTAACTGTGCCGACGCGCCGCAGTGATCGCGGGTCGCTCGAATTCCTGCTGACCGCCGGGGATGGCGATCAGCGCGTGGAACAAACGCTGACCATTCCGCTGGCGTGCCCGGACGTGTGGTTCTTCCAGCCGCCGCCGGAAAGCTGCCCGACCGGGGCGGCGCAAGAGACGTACATCATCGAAGAGCCGTTCCAGACCGGACGCATGATCTACATCCAACTACAGGAAACCGTCTATTCGCTGTTCAACGACGGCTTCGCGCCCGGTTGGGTCGCCATCGAAGACCGCTTCAATCCGGCAGTTCACCCGGAATCGGAGGCGAGTTTTGCGCCGCCGCCGGGACTCTACCAACCGCTGCGACGGCTCGGTTTCGTCTGGCGCGGCAATGACACCGTGCGCAGTCGCTTGGGCTTGGCGACGCAGCCGGAATTCGCCTTCGATGGCTTCGTGCAGACCTCGGCGACCAACGGCGTCGAGACGATCTACGTGAGCAGCGCAGACGGCACGGTGCTGCAACTGCTCCCACAGGGCGAAGGCTGGCAGATTATCACGCCGCCTTAATCAAAGGCGAGTATGCTCACACACAGGGACGGACGCAGCTCCGTCCCTGCCTGTTTGTTTCGGAGAAATTCACATGCTGAATGAAACCGCCTCATCGACGGAGGATCGCCCCGCGCTGCGATCTTCGGTGCGGCACATCCCCAGTGAGAACAACGCCCAGCGTGACGAACTGCGCCAGATCGTCATGTCCGTGCTGGTGATCGAACGCGATGTTACCCCGAACGACGACCGGCAGGTCAACGAGAGTTTGCTGCCGCTCGGCATCGACGGGCGGCTGAGTGCCTCCTTTGAGGGACGCCTGCTGTTCGACTCGGAAGAAGCCTACGACAAGCTGGATAAAGTCTTGAAGCCGATGAACATGCTGGCGCTCTTCCGCGAGGAGAACGGCAAGCATGTGATCCACGTCGTGAGCGGGCGTGTCCATGCCGGGGAACGCTCGGCGACGGTCAACATCCTGCTGGCGATTGCGACCTTCTTCAGCGTGCTGCTGGTCGGCGCGTCGATTGCTGTCGGCGAAATCGACCGCACCGATCCGGCGCTGGCGCAGCAGGTCTACGAAAACCTGCTCATCAACCTGTGGCGCGGGCTGCCCTACGCCCTGAGCATCATGCTGATACTCGGCGCGCACGAACTCGGTCACTATTTCGCGGCGCGGCATCACAAAGTCGCCGTGACGCTGCCGTATTTCATCCCCGCGCCGTTCATCAGCCTGTTCGGAACGTATGGCGCGTTCATCCAACTGCGCGAACCGATGCGCAACCGCAAAGTGCTGCTCGACGTAGGCGCGTCCGGTCCGCTGTTCGGCTTGCTGTTCGCCATCCCGATTGTGTTCATCGGCTTGGCGACTTCCCCGGTCGCCCCACCCGAACCGGGCGGCATGTTGGAGGGCAATTCGCTGCTCTACGCGCTGGCGAAGACGATGGTCTTCGGGCGCTTTTTGCCGGATGGTCAGGTGGACGTGACGATCAACCAGTTGGCGACGGCGGGATGGGTCGGCTTGCTGATCACCGGCTTGAATCTGCTGCCTATCGGTCAGCTAGACGGCGGTCACATCCTCTACTCGCTGATCGGCAACCGCGCGCGCTGGCTCTACTACCCGATCATCGTGGCGTTGATCATCCTGACGCTGCGCTTCACCGAGGCATGGCTGCTGTGGCTGGCGCTGCTGTTCCTTTTCGGTCGGATGTACGCCGCCCCACTCGATATGATCACCAAGCTCGATCCACGACGGCAGTTCATCGCCGTGTTGAGCATGGTGGTGTTCGCCGTGACGGTCGTGCCGATCCCGTTCACTTTCTTGTCGGAGGGTGGGAACAATCTGCAAACGCAGGGCGTTATGCTCACGCTCGGCTTGGTGGTGGGGCTGCGCGCCTTTCAGAATTTCCGCCTGCGCGGACGGCGGCGGTGATGCCAACCCGACGCGACGATTGGATTGACGACGAGGAATACCCGGATGATCGGGATGTCGAGGAGTTGGGCGACGACTCGCCGTTCGATGATGATCCGCTGACGATTGGCTACGCGGGGCGGCGCTCATTCTGGACGCCTGCCCGCCTCGTGCTGCTGGTCATCGTGCTGATTCTCATCGCCGCGCTGGTGCTGCCGCTGCTCCTGCCCGTCATTCGCTAATGAGCGACTGCTGAAGCTAAATCCGCTAATCGTATGAAACCATCTTCCAAACCAGCGCTCAAGCGATCCCCTAAACAGCACCGCCTGACCGTCGGCGCGGCAGCCATCGACTACGAATTGATCTACTCGAAGCGCAAGACGCTCGGCATTCACGTTTACCCGGATGGGCGCGTCGTCGTGCGCGCTCCGCTTAACGCCGACTTCGCGCAGATCGAGACGCATTTGCGCGGACGCGCCGCGTGGATTCTCAAGCATCAGCGGGCGTTCAAAGCCGCGCCCACCAGCGCGCCGCCCGTACCCCGCCAGTACGTGACGGGCGAGATGTTTCGCTATCTGGGTAGCAGCTACCGCCTACAGGTGATCGAGCAGCGCTTGGAGCGCGTGCAGATCGACGGGGACACCCTGATCGCCTCGGTGCGCGACCCGCAGAACCGCGCGCGGATCGAGGCGCTGATCACGCGCTGGTATCGCCTGCAAGCCGAGCGCGTCTTCGCCGAACGGCTGACGGCGCTGTATCCGAAGATGCAGCCGCTCGGCGTCAAGGCGATCCCGCCGCTCAAAATTCGCGACATGAAAACGCGCTGGGGAAGCTGTAGTTCGAACGGGAATGTGGCGCTCAACCTCAAGCTGATCCATGTGCCGCTCGACCTGATCGACTATGTGGTGCTGCACGAACTGTGCCACCTGCTAGAATTGAATCACAGTCCGGCGTTCTGGAAATTGATGGATCGCGTGCTGCCGGACTGGAAAGCGCGGCGTAAGCGGCTGAACCAAACACCAATTTAGGGGGAATCCTGTGAAATCTTGGCTGCACGTCTTGTGGGTGACATTTACCCTGCGCTGCCCGAATTGTGAGCAGGGGAAAATCTTCACCGGGCTGTTCCGCATGAACAAAACCTGTCCGGTGTGCGGCGTGCGCTTCGAGCGGGAAGACGGCGAGTCGGTCGGGGGGATGTACATCAACCTCGGCTTGGCGGAGCTGACGACGGTCGGGGGATTTTTCTTGGCGGATGCGCTGTGGCATCCGCCGTTCGAACCGCATTTGATCTTCTGGGTGATCTACAACGTGCTGTTCATCGTCCTGTTTTACAACCGATCACGGGCGATGTGGGTGGGGATTTCGTATTTGACCGGAGGCGTGCGTCCTGATCC
This sequence comes from Anaerolinea sp., assembly GCA_014879865.1. GTDB lineage: Bacteria > Chloroflexota > Anaerolineae > Aggregatilineales > Phototrophicaceae > Flexifilum. Next base: position 2,633 of record JACSRG010000586.1, on the reverse strand, counting down.
GCCTACGGCTTGATCAGGCGCGCGCGGATGTCCTTGACGATGGTTTGCATCGCCGGGTTCACGGCTAAATCCGCCGCGATCTTGTTGCAGCTATGCAGTACGGTGCTGTGCGTGCGCCCGCCAAAAGCATCGCCGATTTGCGGGAGCGAGGCGTTAGTCACGTCGCGCGCGAGGTACATGGCGACCTGCCGCGCGTTATTGATCACGCCCGTGCGCTTGGGTCCGACGAGGTCTTCGGAGCGCAAGCCGAAATGCCGCGCGGTGATTTCGAGAACGTGCGCCAGCGTAATGTGATGGCGCGGACGGTGATAGCCATCGACGATTTCGAGCGCGGTATCCATGTTGAGCGTCTGCCCGGTATACTGCGCCGTCGCCACCACTTGATTGAACATCCCTTCCAATTCGCGGACGTTGGCTTTTGCCCGCGTCGCCACCATCTCCGTGACCGCCCGCGTCAGGACGATGCCCTTTTCGCGCGCCCATGCGTTGAGAATCGCGATCCGTGTCTCGACCGTCGGCGGCTGCACGTCCATCACCAGACCGCCCTCGAAGCGGGAACGCAGCCGCGCTTCCAGCGTGACGAGTTCACGCGGGTGACGATCCGACGCCAGCACGATCTGCTTGTTGAACGTGTAGAGCGAATTAAAGGTATGGAAGAATTCTTCTTGAGTGCTCTCTTTGCCCGAAATAAACTGCACGTCATCGACCAGCAGCACATCGACCGAACGGTAGCGTTCGCGGAACATCGCCGTCGTGCGGTTGCGGATCGAATCGACCAGATCGTTGGTGAAGGCTTCAGACGGGATGTAGATCACGCGCAAGCCGCGCGCCTTACAAGCATGGGCAATCGCCTGTAACAGATGTGTCTTGCCCAGACCGACGCCGCCATACACGAAAAAAGGATTGTACGAACCGGCAGGACGTTCGGCGACGGCAAGCGCAGCCGCGAAGATCATTTCGTTTTCGCTGGCGGCAATAAACCGGTCAAACGTGTAGCGCGGATTCAGTTCAGATTCAGGCAGTTCAGGGCGCTGCGGGCGCACGATCTGCTTGTGCAGCGGCTCTGCCGACTCGGTCGGCTCTTGCTGCGCGAGCAGGCGGAACAGCGGCATGTCGTCTTCGACTTCCGGCTCCGGTAGGTTCTGGCAGACTTCGAAGCGCAGTTCAACCGACTCGCCAGCCGCATCGCTCACCGCGCGGCGAATCGTCCGGTAGAGGCGAAGTTGAAGCATGTCGCGGGCATAGCTGTTGCCCACGCCAACCACAAACACGCCATTTTCGACAGACAGCAAAGCCGCTCCCTTCAGCCACGTCTCAAAAGTGGGACGATCAAGCTGAAGCTCCAGTTGATGGTAAGCGGACTTCCACGTCTCTTGTGGGTTCACAACGCAGTTCCTTTATCGGGGAAGAGAAGACGCCCCGATCCGGTATAAGATAGGAAAGCTAACACAGCCGGAGTCTATACTCCGCCGACATCAGAGAATTCAATTGTTACTCAGGTGGTTTTTTGACGCGCGGCTATGGATGCCCGGTCAGAAACGCTGACTTGTTGTTTTCGATGTACTCCACAGTATAGCCGATTCCCCCGCCCAAGACAACAGATCAACCTTAAAACATTGAAAAATTTAAGGTTGGGATATAACCTGATTCATACGCTCTTAGCCGTCCGGTTAAACACGGGGAGGTGATCCGCACTGCAACACACCGAACGTTTTAACATTGGGATAATTTCTGCAAAAGCCTGTAAATTGCCTGTCAAGCTTGGGTAAACCAAAGTCCTATATTACCCATCAGATTTATTACATAGATTATTCTTAATGCCCATAGACGTTATGCGACTTTGCATGTACAATGGTGGATGTGTTAAAGTTAACGTTTCGATGTGAACATTGAGGTGGAACGATGCCAGACTTGCAGGACGATAGAGCAACATTCTACAACACCGAATCGGATGACTACTTGGACGATGTTCCTGTAGCTGACCCGGGGAAACCCGATGTCATCAAGGTCTCCGCAAAATCCCGTTCCACGGCTGTGGCTGGCGCAATCGCGGCGGTCATCCGTGAACACCGTTATGCGGAAGTCCAAGCGATTGGCGCGGGCGCAGTGAACCAAGCCGTCAAGGCGTTGGCGATTGCGCGTGGGTATCTCAGCGGCGACCAGATCGATATCGTGTGTACGCCCTATTTCACTGAAGTTGACATCGAAGGGCAGGAACGGACGGCGGTACGTTTTATCGTGGAACCGCGCCCATAAGCGTATATGCGTATCGACTTACATCTGCATACAACTGCTTCTGATGGGCAGCACAGCCCATCCGAATTGCTAGTGCTGGCACAGCGCTTTGACATTATTGCGATCACCGATCATGACACGACTGACGGGATCGCAGAAGCCATTGAGGCGTCTCGAAAACAAGGGACGCCTCTTGTGATTCCCGGCATCGAGTTCAGCGCCGAAGATGAGGCGGGCGATGTGCATATGCTCGGCTACTTCATCGACATCCATGACGCCGACTTCCAAGCCGAACTGCACAAATTTCAAGCGGATCGCTTCACACGCGGGCAGCGAATTCTCGACAAGCTGGCGGCGCTCGGTCTGCCGGTGGACTGGGAGCGGGTCACGGCGCTTGC
>JACSRG010000008.1 GCA_014879865.1 Anaerolinea sp. | reverse complement strand
GACGCGCTGCATCAAATCGCCTCAAAGTTGGACGACAGCATTGAAGAAGCGAAAGACGAAGACGACTTCCTGAGTGGTGTTCCGGCGATTGTCGAGGCGATCCGCAGCGGGCAGATTGAAACCCGCGTCTATCGCAAAAAGAAGTTCCACGCGAAAGCCTATATCACGCATTCCAAGCTGAACGTGGTCGGTTCGGCGGCGTTGGTGGGATCGAGCAATTTCACAGTTCCGGGGCTGAACCAGAATATCGAACTGAATATCCAGATTCAGCGCGAAGTGGATCAGCTTCAGGAGTGGTACGAACGGCATTGGGAAGAAGCCGAAGATGTAACCCCTGATATTCTGCGCGTGATCGAACGGCACACACGCGACTATACGCCGTTCGAAGTCTACATTCGCTCAATGGCAGCGTATTTCCGCAGTCATGAACTTTCGGTGAGCGAGTGGGAGCGATCACACTCTAAGATTTACCCAATCCTCGACCAGTACCAGCGCGAAGGCTATCACGCGCTGATACGAATCGCGCACCGCTACAACGGCGCGCTGCTGTGTGATGGTGTTGGCTTGGGCAAGACCTTCATCGGCTTGATGGTGATTGAGCGACTGTTGTTCGAGCGTAAACGCGTCGCGCTGATCGTGCCGAAGGCTGCCCGCGCTGATGTGTGGGAAGCGAAACTGCGTCGCTTCTTGCCCGGCGTGCGTGGACATTTCAGCAACCTCGTCATATACAACCACACCGATTTGCTGCGCCAAGGGGAATACACCGATCTCATTCAGGAAGTAGCGGATAAAGTCGATGCGATCATCATTGACGAGGCGCATCACTTCCGCAACATCGCCTCGGATCGCTCAAAACGCCTGTTCGACATTGCCGACAGCAAGCAGGTGTTTCTGCTCACGGCTACGCCAGTCAACAACAGTCTGTATGACCTGATGCACTTGATCGAATACTTCTCACGGCGCGCACCGGGCTATTTCAGTGAAGCCCCGCTCGGCATTCACACGCTGCGCGGGTATTTCCGCAAAATGGAAGATGCCCTCAAGGCGATAGTGGATGGCAACAAAGGCGATGTCGAGATTGATCCGATTGCCGCCGAACGCCTCTTATCCGGCGATCAGCTCGTACAAGCACTGGTCGTGCAGCGGAGCCGCGCCTATGTGCGCCAGAGCCTCGCCAATCAGGGTGGGCGTGACGTGGCGTTCCCCGACCGCAAACCGCCGCAAGTCGCTAACTACTCGTTGAAGAAGACCTACGGCAAGCTGCTCGATCAGCTTGAGAAGGCGTTCCAGCCCGATAACCCGCTGCTGCGACTGGCGATCTACTATCCGCTGAACTACAAACAGAAGCCCATCATTCTCGATAGCCTAGAGCCGAAAGAACGCGAGCGGCAGGGACTCGAACTGGGACGGCAGGCGCAGATCGTCGGCTTGATCCGCACGCTGCTGCTCAAGCGGTTCGAGAGTTCCGCCGTCGCGTTTGAGTCCACTTGTGAAGATCTGCTGCTCAAACTGCTCTACTTCGTCGAAATCCACAACCCGAAATCGGCGCGGCGCTGGCGCGATCAACATGCTAACCTGCTGGCACGGCTTGAC
>JACSRG010000087.1 GCA_014879865.1 Anaerolinea sp. | reverse complement strand
CTGGTGATCATCGCGCTGGCCGCGGCGCTGGCGGTCACCCTGTGGATGAGCGGTCGTCTGCCCGCTTCGATCGTCGATCGCATTCGCAGCGCGACAGAGGAGACTTTTGCGACTAATGATGTGCGCGGGGTCAACATCACGCCCGAAAACTACGCGCTGGTCGAGCGCGCTGCCCACTGGCAGGCCGCCATCGCCATGGCCACGGCTCATCCGTGGCTGGGGATCGGTTTCGGCAACTATGAAGACGCGTACCCGGCCTATCGCTTGATCAATTGGGAATTTCCGTTGGGTCACGCGCATAATTACTACTTGAACGTGCTGGCAGAAACAGGCATGATTGGGTTAGCTGCCTACATCGTGCTGTGGTTATCCTATCTGGGGTTTGCGCTGCGCCTTCGGCGCAATCCCGATCCGCTGATCCGGTTGGCTGCCGCCGGTCTGTTCGCGACCGGGGTCTATATCGGCGTTCACAGCCTGACCGACAATGTGTACGTCAACAATCTGTTTCTTCACCTTGGCGCCATCATGGGCCTGCTGAGCGTGTTATACAAACAAGTTCGGATACGCGAGATCGTGAAGACGTCATGACCTCTGAGGAACCCATGAGCCAGATTACTTCCGTGCCGGTGAAGATCCGCCGCGTTGCCCTGCGCAACCCCCTCGATGTCCCGATTCAAGCCGTCGCCGGTCGTTTTGGCGAAAAAGCCCGCGAGGTCGAACGCTTCCTCAAGTTCGCCATCGTCGGTATGATCGGCGCCGTGATCGACTTCGGCACGCTGTTCATCCTTCAGGCGACTGTCCTTGCCCCGGTCGATCCCAATAAGGATCTGCGCGTCGCCGTCGCCAGCTCGATCGCCTTCGTCGCTGCCGTCACCAGCAACTTCTTCTGGAACCGCTACTGGACCTATCCCGATTCGCGCAGCAAGCCAATTCTGCGGCAGTTCGGCATGTTCTTCGTGTTGAGCGTGGTCGGCCTGCTGATCCGCACGCCCATCTTCGCATTCTTCAGCGGCCCGATGGTGGCGCTGGTCGAGACGATGCAGTACGGGGTCTTTGCCGGACTGATCGACTTCGCCGTCAATACGCTGCATATTTCCGTGGAGCAGTTGGGCCTCAACCTGGCGCTCGTCATCGCCGTGCTGGTGGTGTTGTTCTGGAATTTCTTCTCGAACCGCTTCATCACCTATAGCGACGTGAAGTTTGGTAAATGAAAATAGGCATCGACTACACTTCTGCCGCCACGCAGGGCGCAGGCATCGGCCGCTACACCCGCGAACTGGTGCGCGCCGTACTGGCCCAGCCGTCACCACATCAGTTCTCATTGTTCTACGCCAGCAGGGAAATTCGGAATACGGAACTCGGAATGGCGAATGGCCAATTCCGCACTCCGCATTCCACATTCCGCATCCGCCGTTTGCCTGTCCACGACAAATGGCTGATGCGCCTCTGGCACCGCCTGCGCCTCCCGATCCCGGTCGAGACCATCGTCGGCAAAGTCGATCTGTTTCACTCACCGGACTTCACACTGCCCCCCACCCTGCCCGGCGTGCCGACGCTGCTCACGGTGCACGATCTCTCCTTCATCCGCGATCCT
>JACSRG010000009.1 GCA_014879865.1 Anaerolinea sp. | reverse complement strand
TCGGTCATCCAGTCGCTCTACAGCTTAAGTCTGCTTGCCGAAGGCTGGCGGCGGCGCGTCGAAACCGACAGCAGCGTGCAGGTCGAAGAATTATTCGACCGCGTCGGGACGATCAGTCACCAAGCACTCAAAGAGATGCGGCTGCTGGTGTACGAACTGCGTCCGCTGGAATTGGGCGAAGATGGGCTGCTTGGGGCACTGCATCAGCGGCTTGGCGTGGTCGAGAGCCGCGCGGGCATGGACGCGCGGCTGCGCGCCGACACCCTGCTCGAACTCGCGCCGGACATCGAGGAAGAACTGTACTGGATCGCGGTCGAGGCGTTAAATAATACGTTGAAACATGCCTCCGCGACGCAGGTTTCCGTTCTCGTGCAATCCAGCGAAGATTGTGTTACGCTGAAGGTCATCGATAATGGCTGTGGCTTCGACCCCGCCGCCTTGAAACCGGGCGGTCTGGGACTGACGACAATGCGCGAACGGAGCGAGAAGCTCGGCGGAACGCTTGACGTGACCTCGCGCGTGGCACAGGGAACAACGGTCGAAGTTATCATCCCGACTGGAAAAACATGATTCGCGTATTGATTGCCGATGACCATGCTATCGTTCGGGAAGGACTGCGGACGCTGATTACCAGCGAACCGGGAATGCAGCTCGTCGGTGAGGCGAGCGACGGCGTCGAAGTCGTGGAAAAAGCGCGCGAACTTGAGCCGGATGTCATCCTGATCGATCTCGTCATGCCCCGCAAGAGCGGCTTGGATGCCATCGCCGACATCAAGCGCGATAACCCGAATGCGCGCATCCTCGTTTTGACCAGCTTCGCCGAAGATGACAAGTTGTTCCCGGCGATCAAGAATGGCGCGCAGGGCTATCTGCTCAAGGATTCGCGCCCAAGTGAACTTTTGCAAGCCATTCGCAGTGTTTATGATGGACAAAGTTCACTACATCCCGCCATCGCCCTTAAGGTGATCCGGGAACTAAACCAGCCATCGAATCTGCCCCCGACCGAAACACCGCTCACCGAGCGCGAGGTCGCCGTGCTCAAGTGTGTGGCGCAGGGGCTAACCAACGGCGAGATCGCCGAGTCGATGAGCATCAGCGAGTGGACGGTTCGAACTCATCTGCGCAATATTCTGCGCAAACTGCATCTTGCCAACCGGACGCAGGCGGCGCTCTACGCGCTGCGCGAAGGCTTGACCAACCTCGACTGACATCTACCTTATTTGAGGTAGATCAAATGCCACGCGCGTACCTTAAATGGTGATGATAATTTCGCCCCTTATAGTGATGTAAAAACAGCGTCCCTCGTTAACATCACGCCCCATCGTCGGCATTTGAAGATGGGAAAAATAGAGCATGAACGAGCCGCTTGTCGCCCGCGTCGGTCCTAAACAAGTCGTCACTGGAACTACGGCAGTCGCAGCAAGCCAGCATCCCATCGTCACCAATACCATGCTTGAAGTCATGCGCGACGGTGGGAACGCGGTCGATGCCGCGATTGCCGGGTGTCTCGTACAGGCGACCGTCCAGCAGGACATGACCAATCATACCGGCACGGTCACGTTTCTCTACTACGAAGCCAAGAGCGGCAAGACCTA
>JACSRG010000482.1 GCA_014879865.1 Anaerolinea sp. | reverse complement strand
CTTGAGATACGCGCGGTGAATGTCGAGGATCACATCGGGGCGCTTGCGGTTGAGGTCGTCAAAGCAGGCGTCCATCGAGACGCCGCGCGAATGAATAAGCGTTCCCATCGCGCCGTCTGCAAGAAGCGGGCGATCCGTTTGGGCAAGGCGTTGCGCGAAAGTGAGAGTTGTCATGATTCCCTAATTCAAACACGTACCGAACAAGATGATTTGCGTCCCGACGCCGGATTCGTCGGTGGCGATGCTGAAATCCACACGCGCGATCTGTCGCCCCAGATAGGTGATCGGCGTGGGGTTCTCAATCGACTCGCGCAGGAATGTCCCGGTATGGACACCGTACCACGAGCGAACGGTATTGGAATCATCCGGCGAGTACAGCACCATCGTCGTGATCCCCATGCCCCATTCCTGTATAAAGTTGTGCGTGCGCTGCGTTATTTCGGAATCGGGGTAGACCGGCAAGCGCTGCGGCAAATACGCCGAGCACACCGCGTTGAACCCGACCACCGACCCGACGCTGCACGTCACAATCGCTACCACCACGACCAAACAACCCAATGCCGGACGCCAGTTGCGCCGCTTCTTTGTCGTCATTTTGTCCCTCAAACCTCGCTGCCATCGTCATTGATTGGATTACATCGGCGCTGACAGTCAGGTTCAACCATTCATTATGGACACACTTCCGCCAACACGATGGTGCTGCCGCTGCGTCCCACCGCCGGGCTGATGATCCAGTTTTCCGGCGGCAGCTCGCTAAAATCCCCGCTCACCACCCGTTCACGCATGGCAGCGGCACGCTGACTTGCATACCACTCGCTGACCACTTCCGGCGTATCGACGCTGTACAGTTCGACGCGCTGCTGTGCCAAGAACGGGTACGCTTCGCTGACGAGCTCCGCGCCGGGGTACACAATCAGCGTATCCTTGAACTGGCTTTGACATCGCTGGTTCAGTACCAGCGCCAGCAGCGCCGCCGTAATCGCAACGGCGATGGAGATCACGGCGACTCCGCGAAACACGGTTGAAGGCTTTTGTTCGAACATGACGGACTCCTGTATACGCCGCCGAGTCTAGCCCAATACGCGAACCCGTCACCCCCCGTCCCCCTCTCCAAGTGGCGAGGGGGACGGGGGGTGAGGTTTCTCTCTACGCTTCCTCGATCTGCTGCACGCGATCCACGCCGACACTGAAATACTTCGCATCAGGGTGATGCACGATGATCGCCGCCGTACTCTGCTCCGGTATCCACTGGTACGCGGGACTCAGCGTTAAGCCGAGTTCGCTGACGGCAGCAGGCAGCAAGCGCAAGACGGTCTGGTGATCGCTTAAATCCGGGCAGGCGGGATACCCCCAACTGTAGCGTTTGCCGCGCTTCTCCGGGATGCCCAACTCGCGGTTGATGACGATCTGGTTGACGTAGCTCGCCGTCGCTTCGGCAGCTTGCACTGCCAACCCGTGAAAGAAATACGCCTCGGTGTATTCGTGCGCCGCTTGCAAGCGATCAAATTCCTCGGTTGCCGCCTGCCCCACCGTCACAACTTGCAGCGCGACCGTGTCAATCTGCCCGCTGCTGACCGGGGCAAAGTAGTCGCTGATGCACAGATGCTCCCCGTATGGCTGGCGCGGGAAAGCGAAGCGCGCGATCTCGCGCCGTTCAACAAGTCCATTCGTCGCCGTCTGGAAGGGCGCGGGGTCGTAGATGATCAGGTCGTCGCCGTCGCTGTTGGCGGGGAAGTAGCCGTAGACCGCCTGCGGTTGCAGCGTCTTCGCGCTGAGCGCGGCGCGCGTCATCTTGTAGAGGCGTTCCTCGTATTCCTTCTCCAGCTTGACCCACTCTTCGCCGTGCGTATTCGATGCGCCCCACGACAGGCGGTACAGTTCCGGCTTGTGCAAATGCTGCAAGACGATTTCCAGCGGCATCGCCTTGATCGTCTTGACGCCCCAGAACGGCGGCTTGGGCAAATCCGGCGCGGGCGTCACGGTGATCGTGCGCTCGGCGTCGCGGATGCGGCGCACCGGCGCGGGCTTGTCCATCTCCGCATAAGCATCGGCTTGCAGTTGGCGGATCGCCTCAGCGCGTCCGGTAGGCGTGGTTAGCTTGTCCATCACCTCCAAGCCCTCGAACGCATCCTTGCAGTAGAACACGCCCGGTTCATACGGCTGATCTGTGCCTTCAAGGAACAGGATGCGCCGCCCGAACTTGCGGTTGATCGCCGCCCCGCCGATCAAGACCGGGTAATTGAGCCCGCGCCGCGCCAGTTCGTTGACGATCAGCGGCATTTGCTTGGACGTGCTGACCAGCAGCGCGCTCAAGCCGATGGCGTCCGCCTTCAATTCGACCGCCTTCTCGATGATCGTGTTGGCGGGAACCTGCTTGCCGAGGTCATGCACGGTGTAGCCGTTGTTGCTCAAAATCGTCTTGACGAGGTTCTTGCCGATGTCATGCACATCGCCGTAGACCGTCGCCAGCACGATGGTGCCTTTGGTGACGCCCTCGACCTTATCCATAAACTGTTCCAGATAGGCGACCGTCTTCTTCATCACCTCAGCGGATTGCAGCACGAACGGCAGGATCAATTCGCCCGCGCCGAACTTGTCGCCGACTTCCTTCATCGCTGGCAGCAGCACGTTATTCAGCACGCCAACTGCATCTTGACGGGTCAAGCACTCGTCGATCAGGCGCTCGACGCCGTCTTTCTTGCGGTGGAGAATCTGCCAGTGGATCGCCTGTTCAGCGCTCATATCGGCGGTCGGGTCTTCGACCTGCTGCCCGCCAACCTTGACCTCGTTGTGTTCGAAGTATTGAATGAAGCGCGGCAGCGCGTTCTCATCCGAGTTGAAGATCAAATCGTTCGCCAGCTTGCGCTGGTCTTCGGGGATTTCGGCGTAGGGTGTGATGTGCGCCGGGTTGACAATCGCCATATCCAGCCCCGCCTGCACCGCGTGATATAGGAACACGCTGTTCAGCACACCGCGCGCCGCCGGGGTGATCCCGAACGAGACGTTGCTCACGCCGAGCGCGGTCAGCACGCCGGGAATATGCTGTTTGATCAACCGAATACCTTCCAGCGTCTCAATCGCATCGTTCCGCAATTCCGCCTGCCCGGTGGTGAGCGGGAATGTCAGCGTGTCGAAAACCAGATCCTCCGGCAGCAGCCCGTACTCGTTTACGGCGATGTCGGTGATGCGCTGCGCGATGGCGAGTTTCTTGTCACGGGTGTGCGCCATGCCCTCTTCGTCAATCGTCATCGACAGCACGCCTGCGCCGTATTTGCGCGCAATCGGCAGCACCTTGTCGATGCGTTCGCGCCCGTTTTCGAGGTTGTTCCCGTTGATGATCGCCCGCCCCGGATACACCGAGAGCGCCGCCTCCGCTACCGGTGGATCGGTCACGTCGATGATCAAGGGTGTCTCAACCGCCATCGACAGCTTTTTGACGAGGATTTTCATCTGTTCGGCTTCGTCGGCGCGTTCGGTCAGCGCGACCAGCACATCGAGCATGTGCGCGCCGCTGTCTACCTGCTGCACGGCAATCGGGATCACGCTGTCGTAATCGTCCGCGAGGATTAACTGCTTGACCTTGCGACTGCCCTGCGTGCTGATGCGCTCGCCGATCATCGTCGGTCCGGGATTCTGGATCATCGACACGGCGCGCATGTTGCTCGACGCTTTCGCCACCGTCTCCGGTTGGCGCACAATCGGCGGGCGGCGCTTGGCGCGTCCGGCGATCTCCTCCTCGTAGGAATGTCCGTGAACCTGCGCATACAGCTTGCCGATGTGTTCTGGGCGCGTGCCGCAGCACCCGCCGACGACCCCCACGCCCCAACGCGTGAACTCCGCCACCATCTCGCTGAACGGATCCGGTTCCATCGGGTAGACTGCTTCGCCATCCACGTTGATCGGCAAGCCAGCATTCGGCAGTATGCTGATCGGGTACGGGCTGTTTTCAACCAGATACTTGACGGGTTCGCGCATGTATTCGGGACCCGTCGAACAGTTCAAGCCGATCACGTCGAGCTGCAGCGGTTCGAGCGTGGTCAGCGCGCTGGCAATGTCCGTGCCGAACAACATGCGTCCGGTCGTATCCAGCGTGACCTGCACTTGCAGCGGAATGCGGACATTCAGGTCAGCGAACAGGCGGTTGATGCCGTAGACGGCGGCTTTGACTTCGAGGATGTCCTGACTCGTCTCGATCAGCAGCACATCGCAGCCGCCCTCGACCAAGCCTTTCGCCTGTGCGTAGAACACGTCCGCCAGTTCGTCAAAGGTGATGTTGCTCAGGTCGGGATCATTGCCGCTCGGCAGTTTGCCGGATGGACCAATGCTGCCCGCGACGAAACGCGGGATACCCGTCTCGCGCTCGAAGCTGTCACACACGCCGCGCGCCAGTTTCGCCGCCGCGTAGTTAATGTCGTAAGTCTTGTCCTGCAAGCCGTATTCGCGCAGCGTCAGCGGGTTGCTGCGGAAGGTGCAGGTTTCGACCGCCTCCGCCCCGACCGCGAGGAACGAAGCGTGGATTTCGGCAATCACATCCGGGCGCGTCAGTACGAGATAATCGTTGCAGCCGTTGTACTGCTCCCCGCCGAAATCGTCGGCGGTCAAGTTGTAGCGCTGGATGCTCGTCCCCATCGCACCGTCGAAAATGACGACGTGATCGGCAATGGCGTCCAAGTAACGCCGGTTCGTATACGTGCGCTGTGCGTGTCTTTGCGTCATGTGACCTTCTCTACCAACTTTCGACGTTCAAGCCATCGACCTGCTGAAAATGCTGATCTTTCGTCAGCAGCACAAGATCGTGCTGCATGGCAGTCGCCGCGATCCATATGTCATTTTGCGGGATCGGGCGACCTTTGCGGCGCAGTTGTGCGTGAATGCGTCCGTACCATCCTGCGGTCACGGAATCACAAATGAGAATTGATCGTCCGTTGATGAATTCATCTACTGCCGCGCGATTTTCGGACGGACGCGAGGACTTTTCAGCCCCATAGAACAGTTCCCCAACAACGATGATGGAAAGGTGAACTGCCGCTGAAGTTCGCAGAAAGGCTGTGATTTGCGGTTCACCATTTATACGAGCGATTGCAGCATTCGCATCAAGCAAATATCCCTTATTCGGGGAATTCGATACCGGGATCGTCATCGATTTGCTCACAGTCTTCTTCAATGGCTTGCTGCATCAATCTGAGATCTTCCGGGTCGATGTGGACATGCGCTGTACGTTCCAAAAACAACCAGCCCGGTTCACCTTTGGAGCGCTCAATTTCTGTCACGAATTCCAGCACGCGCTTTTGTTTCTCAGCGTCGAGCTGCTTCACAACATCCATGATTCGCTCAAGATAGGACGTTTCCATCTCACAGCTCCTTCACAACTTCACGCACGCCTCAACTGCCAACCAGAACAACTTCTCGCGATTAGTTCGCTGCCCGCCGATCCAGTCGCGGTGATCCCACACATCACCGCTGAGATCATCGCCGCCATAGAGGAGCTGCCCGAAGGTCACACCGCGAAACTGCGCGACCGCGAAGAACGCCGCCGCTTCCATTTCCACAGTCAGACAGCCTTCATCGCGCCGCCGTGCGACCTTGCCGGGAGTCTCGCGATACAGCGCATCGGTCGTCCACGTCTTCCCGGTGACATACGGCACGCCGTGCGCGTCGAGCGTCGCTTGCAGCGCGGCAACCGCTTCTGCGCTCGCGGCGACCTCACGGCTCGGCGGCAGGTAGTGATACGACACCCCTTCATCGCGGAGCGCTGTCACCGGGATCACGGCATGTCCGACCGTCAGTTCGCGATTGAGGACACCCGCGCCCCCACAAGCGATAAACTTCTTGCCGCCGAGCGCAATCGTCTCTTCAAGAAAACCGACCGCCAGCGGCGCACCGACGCCGGGATGAATGACGCCGACCCGCTTCCCTTCATAGTCGATCACGTAGACCGGATTCCTGCCCATCTCGCTCTTGAGCGTGAAGACCTGTTCCGCGTTCGCGCAGACCGTCTGGATCACCTCGGCGAAAAAGCAGAGGACGCAGTGTTCCGGCATGGCGTCTTGTGGACGCAGCAGTTCGCCCGGTTCGATCACTGCGCGGGGGTTACTGTCGAATTCAAGGATCGGGTATGTCACAGCTTGACCTCGGCTTCATTTCCCTGAAAACAAAAACGCCTCTTCGACGACAAGAAAGAGGCGGGGCGCGTTTCGCTCATCTTTCAGACTTGTGTCTGACGGATTTAGCACCTTCCCGACGCTTCGGGGGCTGCCGCGAGATCAAAGAGCCGTGTCTCTCCCTCGCTTCTTGATGAGAATCATATTCAATTTCGGATTTGCATTGTAGTGCAACTCGATCCAACCGTCAAGCACCACCATTTCAACGACTATTCAGGGTATACTTGAGGTATTCACAATGGAAGGAGCGGGGCTTATGAAGCGCCATACCATCATCGCTGTATTTCCCACACGCGGTTCGCTGATCGATGCGATTGACCGCGTGAAGTCTTTAGACTACATAAAGATTCGTCATTCTGCCGTGGTTGTCAAAGCGGACGACGGCGAGACCGTCGTGCTCGAAGATGACATCAGCGTGAGCGAAGGCAGCATCGCGGGTGGCACGCTCGGTTCACTCATGGGTGCGCTCGGCATCGCCGGGCTAGGGGCTTTCCTGCTGCCGGGGGTTGGACCGATTATCGCCATCGGCGCGGGCGCGCTGCTCGGCGGTTTGATCGGCGGCGCGACAGGCGGCATCACCGCCAGCCTGATCGATCTCGGCATCAAGGACGAACAGGTCGAAGAACTGACCACACACCTGAGCGCGGGGCGCGTGGCGATGGTCTTGGATTTGGAAGGCGATGATAACGTCGTCAACCGTTTGCAGGGGGATTTGATGCCGTTCGAGGCAGAGGTCAGCGTACCGTAAGTGCAGGGAGGCGCAGCCCCGCCTCCCGTCATTTGTCACACAATTAGATAACATTTTATACACGCATGGCAGGGGTCGCACGAGTAAGATTGAATCGTAGTGGCGACACAGTTCGAGGTAACCATGCGTTCGCTGAATAGATCTGAACTCTTAGCGCTCCTCTTGATCGTGTTGGTGGTTGTCTATACTGCGCTGTACCCCGCACCAACCTTGTCCGACGCAGCCGAAGCAACCGGGACGTCTGAACTTACCACAACCGTGACGCCGTCGATCACAGCGTCGCAAACGCGAACACCTACCCCTACCAATACGCTGACTCCGCCGCCTGTCAATGATCTGTACGCCAACGCGACGATCATCCATGCGCTGCCCTTCCAGACAACGCAGGTCTACGGCGGCGCAACCCAAAGCGCCAGCGATCCGCAGGTACAGTGCGGGACAGACCCGTATTTCACTAGGCATACCTATCACAGCAGCGTCTGGTATAGGTACGCGCCCACCGTTGATACCAGCGTGCTGATCGATACCATCGACGCGCAGATGACGTTCGTGTTCGCCGTGTTCACGGGTGCTGAGGGGGCGCTGACCCAAGTGAACTGCTCCAAATCGTCGGAGCCCGGCGGGCGGCACAGCTTTTTGGCACAAGCGAACGTCACCTACTCGATCATGATCGCGCCCAATTCGGTCTACCCTTCGACTGACACTGCTCCGTATCCGCTGCAGTTTTCCAGCGCCCCACTTGTCCCTAACGACGATATTCTCTACGCGCCCAACGTGACCACGCTGCCCACCTCGTACCGGCAGGAACTATTCGGCGCGACCAGCTCGATGAGCGACCCGCGTGTCGGCTGTCCGAGCAGCTACCAGCGTTACCCCAATACCGTGTGGTATCGTATGATACCCACGCAAGATATGAGCGTCACCATCGAGGTGAACAGTCCGACTCAGGACGTGGTGATCGCCATCCTCACCGGGGAATCGTGGAACTTGGTGCCGCGTCAGTGTGCCGACACGGGGACGCGCATGAGCGAGGCAATGTTCGCCGGGGTCAGTTACTACGTGATGATCGGTGTGGACAACCAGAATAGATGGAACCCGCAACCGCCGCGCGCCTCCGCTGTAATCGACGTCACCTTCACCCGCTCCATACCGGGCGATGTGCCAACCGAAGCCATCCCGCTGACCGGATTCCCCGTCAGTATGGACGTTGATATATCCGGCGCTACCAGTGGGCGCTTCGACAACCGCTGCATCTCTATGATTGACTCGACTGGGCATCAGAGCCTCTGGTTCACCTACACGCCGAGCGAAACGCACGGGATCGTCGTGCAAGCGTGGGAGAGCGATTTCCCCTACAAGTTATCAATCTTCACCGGGACAGCATCCAACCCAACGTCATTTGAATGCCGCGATGACAGCATCGGTTTCACCGCGCAGGCGGGAGTCACCTACTACATTCAACTGATTACTACCGAACCGCTGATCGTCTATCCGCCCGGAACGATGGGGCGACTGCGGATCGACGCACCGGATGTGGTCAACGATCTGCCGTCAGCGCCGATCATCATCCCGTCGGACGCCGCTAACTTCGAAGATGAACGCGATATATCGCGGGCGACGCGCAGCTCTACCGAAGACCCGCGCTGCGGATCGAGCTTGACGTATGGCGCAGATCGGCGTTACAGCGTGTGGTATTCGTGGACAGCAGATGTCACGCGGCAGGTCGTCTTTACAACGGAAGGCAGCGATTATGACACCATGCTCTATATCAACCGCTCTGTCAACGGACACTGCAGCCGCTACCCGCTGGCGATCATGGCGCAGGCTGGGCAAACCTACCTCATTGAGGTTAGCTACCCCTCGGTGGATCGACTGCCCTCACCGTCGATGCTGCACCTCCGCATGTACAATTCATCCGTGCCGAACGACCTTACGACCTATGCCCAGCCGATAAATGGCTTTCCATTCAGCTTTGAACAGGAAGTCTCGCCAGCAACGGTAACACCCTACGCCGATGAATTCTACGTGCTTGGGTGCGGTGGGTTTACCAATTCCGTTTGGTACCGGTACATCGCCGACGCAGATCGAACTATCGTCGTGGACACGGCAAACAGCACCTACGACACGCTGATCGCGGTATTTAAAGAACCGGGAGGTGGTAGCTGCCTTCCAACGGTGCTTGATCGTTCGCGATTGGAAATCAATGCCCGCGCCGGAAACACCTATTATTTCATGATCGCGCACGATGGCGAGACCCCACTCCCCTACCCGTCCTTGCTGCGTGTGAACTTTACCGAGGGAATGAGCAACGGCACTTATGCGAATGCCCGCGTGATTCCGGGGGACTCGGTCATCTACAAAAATCAATCCGATCTAACCGGCACGCCGCAGACGGCTGGAGAACTCCCGTGCATCGGGACGGATCATCGCGGCGGGTTATGGTGGATGTTTACGCCGAACAGCAGTGGCATTGTCGATGTCGAATTTTATCGCGCTAATGATGCGCAGCTCGTCGTTGTGCAGGCGGACACAGGGCAATCTGTCGGATGCAGCCAATCTATCTATCATGGTCCACCCCCACTTCGTTACGGCGAACGTCTGGTTTTTACTGCCACACGCGGTACAACTTATGCGATTTTCGGGGCGGGCAGGAGCGGTTATTCGGCGAGTTTAGCACCTTCTTTGGCATATCTGGATTTAGACTTTTCGCCTATTTTGAGGCTGGTTTCCCCGCAAGGGTTGATCACCGAGCAGCCGACCTTCACATGGGAACACATCCCCGGCATGACGTGGTATTACGTGTGGGTCGATTCGCCGGACAGCGGGCATGTTTTCGATCAATGGTTCGACGCCAGCCAGATTTGCGATGCGACGACCTGTTCAGCCCAAGCGCCCGTCACGCTGAACACCGTCGGCGAGTACGAATGGTGGGTGCAGTGGTATCATCCGGTGACAGGCTACGGCTATTGGAGTGAACGGGGTGTATTCGGTTATCCCACCGGCACGGCTGTGCCGATCAGCCCCACCGGCGTC
>JACSRG010000425.1 GCA_014879865.1 Anaerolinea sp. | reverse complement strand
AAGGGGTGAAGTCCCTCTCCCTGAGGGAGAGGGATTTAGGGTGAGGGCAGTTTGCAGACAGACCCTAAAATCAAGTTATCGAAAGTGGTGGTGTAGGGGCAAGGCGCGCCTTGCCCCATGCATACCAAGTTAAGCCGTCGTTTTTTTGACCCCACCCCTGACGGGGTTTTCTCCCCGGCGGCGAAACTACTTCCCAAGCAGACGCTTCGCCGCGTCGATCACGGCAGTCGGCGTCAAACCGTATTCCTCGTAGATGCGCTGGTACGGCGCGCTTGCCCCGAAGCGATCCACGCCGATGGCGATCCCGTTCAAGCCGACATATTTCTGCCAGCCCGACGTGACTCCCGCCTCGATGCTCACCCGCGCCGTGACTCCGGTCGGCAGCACGCTTTCCTTATACTCGGCGGGCTGCTGGTCGAACAGTTCCCAGCACGGCAGTGACACCAACCGGGCTTTGACGCCCTCGGCGGTGAGCGCCTTGTACGCCTCGTGTGCGATGTGCACTTCGCTCCCGCTGCCCAACAGAATCACTTCCGGCGTACCGTCGCAGTCCGCCAGCACGTAGCCGCCGCGACTCACGCCCGCGTACACCGCATCCACGCCGCCGCGCCCGTCGCCCATCAGCACGGGCAAATCCTGCCGCGTGAAGACCAGCACGGCGGGCTTGTCGAGCAGCATCGCCTGACGCCACGTCGCCGCCGTCTCGTTCGCGTCCGCCGGACGGAACGTGTACAATCCGGGGATCAAGCGCAGCGACATCACATGCTCGACCGGCTCGTGTGTCGGACCGTCTTCGCCCACGCCGATGCTGTCATGCGTGAACACATAGAGCGTGCGGATCGCCATCAACGCGCCGAGGCGGATGGTCGGGCGCATGTAATCGCTGAAGGTGAGGAAGGTCGCGCTGTACGGCTTGATGATCCCCCCGTGCAGCGCCAGCCCGTTGACAATCGCGCCCATCGCGTGTTCACGCACGCCGAAGCGCACGTTGCGCGCCGACACGTCGTGATAGCCCGTGTTGCCTTCGCCCTTGATGAGCGTCTTGGTGCTGCCTGCCAAGTCCGCGTCGCCGCCGATCATCGTCGGGATGTGCTTGGCGATGGCATTGAGCACTTGCCCGCTGGCATTGCGCGTGGCGATCTTCTTTTCGGGTGTGAAGCGCGGCAGATCAGCATCCCAACCGTCGGGTAAATGCCCCGCCAGCGCCCGCTCGTAGGTATCCGCCACTTCGGGATAGGTCGAATGGAAGGCGACCATTTGCTGATTCCACGCGTGTTCCTGTGCCGCGCCGCGTTCGATGGCTTCGCGGAAATGTTCGAGCGCTGTGCCGGGGATGTGGAACGCCTCCTGCGGGAAACCGTAGAAGTCCTTGACCAGCTTGACCTCATCCGCGCCGAGCGGCGACCCGTGCGCCTCGCTCGTGCCGCCCTTGTTCGGGCTGCCGTAGCCGATGACCGTCTTGACGACGATGAGCGACGGCTGATCGGTGACCGCCTTCGCCGCGCGAATCGCCGCGTCGATGGCTTCCACGTCGTTGCCGTTTTCGACCAGCAGCGTGTGCCAGCCATAAGCGCGGTAGCGGGCGGCAACATCCTCGTTGAAAGTCATGTTCGCCTTACCGTCGAGGGTGATGTCGTTGCTGTCATACAAGCAGATCAGCTTGCCGAGTCCCCATGTCCCCGCCAGCGACGCGGCTTCGCCGGAAATGCCTTCCATCAGGTCGCCGTCGCTGACAATCGCGTAGGTGTAGTGATCGACAATCTGGTGACCGGGGCGGTTGAACTTGGCGGCGAGGAACGCCTCCGCCAGCGCAAACCCGACGGCGTTCGCCGCCCCTTGACCGAGCGGGCCGGTCGTCGTCTCGACGCCGGGGGTCACATGGTATTCGGGATGACCGGGGGTGATGCTGCCCCACTGCCGGAAGTTCTTGATCTCGTCCAGTGACACTTCGTAGCCGGTGAGATAGAGGAGCGAGTAGATCAACATCGAGCCGTGACCGGGGCTGAGAATGAAGCGATCCCGGTTTGCCCAATGCGGATTACGCGGATTGTGGCGCAGATGGCGCGTCCACAGCGTATAAGCCATCGCTGCCGCGCCCATCGGCAAGCCCGGATGCCCGCTGTTCGCCTTTTGTACCGCGTCAATCGACAGCACGCGGATCGTGTTGATCGCCAGTGTGGTTAAATCAGTCTGCAAGGTGATGTCTCCCGTACTAACTCGTGGAACTGGGGGCAGATTGTAACACACGCTTTACGCTTCGATGACAACCATCGGTTAAAATCTGCGTATTAGACATTATCTAAGAATCCCCACCCCGCTCCTCCCCGAATGTTAAGCTGCGCTTGGACGGGAGGGGGTGAGGGGGAAGTCACGATACCGACAGGATTCCATTTTGAGCTTACTGCTGCTTGTCGCCGGCGGACTCTTCGCCGTGATCTTCAGCCTGAACAACTTGATCCAGACCGCCCGCCGCGCGAAGGTCGGCTACTGGGATATTCAGTTGGCGTTCTTGGTGACGCTCGTCAGCGCCGCCGCGCTCATCGTCAATTACTGGGGTGACGCGCCCGACACGCAGATCGACGCGTGGGCGCTGGTCGGCGGGCTGGTGCTGGCGGGCGCAAGCCTGATCATCGTCCTGCTCGAATTGTTCCGCCCGCAGCGCCTCAAAGCCTCGCGCGGGGTACTCGGCATCTTCGCCGGGCTTCTCGTGACGCTAGCGAGCATCGGCGTGCCGTTCGCCTCCGCCTATTTCGCGCTGCAAAGCCTGCCCACACCCGCGCCGACCACCGTCGCGCTCGCCGGGGGGACAACCGAAAGCACCGCCGAGGCGACAACGGAAGCACTCAGCCGGGGCGCGTCGCTCTTCTACGCCATCCGTGATGTGATCCTCGAAGAGATCGACGTGGACGATCAAATCGTGACGGACGCGCTCGAAGCCGGAACGCCGCTCCGCCAGATCGTCGAGCAGTATGGCGGCGACATCGAACCCGTGATCGCCGGGATCAGCGCGGCGATGGATGCGTGGGTGCGCGAAGGGCTGGCGTTGGGGGAAATCCCGTCATTTCAGGCGGCGCTGCTCCTCAGCCAGATGGAGAACATCGTCCGCCTCGCCGTCAACATGGACATCAATCAGTTTGCCAACCGCTTCGGCAGGGCAACGCCTGCTCCCGGCGAAACACAGGAAAGCGTGTTTGGCTTGGTTTCGCCGCCGCCCGTCACGGTGATCGTCGTCACCGCCACACCCGGCGCGGACTCCAGCACCACTGTCCCAACAGCGACGACTGCCTCACCGACCGCTTCCGCGCGTCCGTCCAACACGCCGACGCCGTCGCGCACGCGCTACACCTTCAGCACGCGCACCCCGGTGCCGACCCTCACGCCGACAGAAGCGCTCATCTGCCGCGCAACCGTGTCGAACAACCTGCGTTTGCGCGCGGGGACGAGTCAGGACGCGGAAACACTGCTGACGATCCCGGCGGACGCGTTCATCTTCCTCGACGGGCGCACCGCCGATAACCGCTGGTGGCATGCCGAGTATGAAGGTCAAACGGGTTGGGTTTTCGGGGAATATTTGCTGCTGGCGGCAGCCTGCGAAGGGCTGCCCGTGCTTGAGGGATAACGCCCGTAGGGACGCCCATCGGGGCGTCCCGGACAAATTCACCCGATCTGCTGCGTGGTGTTCGCCAGCACTTCCATCTGCGCGTGGGCGGCTTTGGCGGCATCATCCGCCATGCCGAGCCGCGTAAAGATGATCATCGCCTGCTGGAGCTTGCGCGCCGCTGTCATGCCGCGATTCCGGTCGGCGAGACTGAGCGCGTGCAGATACATCGTGCGCGCGACTTCGCCTTCCGCCTTGATCTCCTGAAACGCTTCGGTTGCCAGCCGGAAATGCTCGTCGGGATCGGCGGAAATCGCCGGGTATGTTCCCTCCGGCACATCGTGCAGCATCGTGACCACCTGCCCTAAAGCGCGGTGCGCGCTCCCTAGCTGAAGCGGTTGGCGTAGTTCATGCGCGAGGTTGTGCGCCGCGAGGACATACTGCCACGCTTCATCCGGGTGATTCAGCTTCAGGTGGAGTTCTGCCAGCGACGCCTGAACTTCGCATGTCAATTCGATCCGCTGATCGATCCGGTCATCCGGGAACTGTCCAAGCAGCGACAGCGCCTTGTCGAGCAGCGTTTTCGCTCCATCGAAGTGGGTCATGCTGATGAGCATCAACCCTTCGTTATAAGCGGCAATCGCCATCGTCTCGACCGCGCCCAATTCCTTCGAACCATCATACGCGGCGCGGAAGTAGGTGCGCGCGCGTGTGAAATTCCCCTTCACCCGGAAGCTCTCGCCCAAGTTCAGCAGCGCGCCAATCGCGCGGCGGCGATTGCCTGCCCGCTCGAAAAAGTCGCGGGCGCGCTCGAAATGGCGGATGCTGGCATCAAGATTAGCACGATAGCCCTGCATAATGCCTTGCAGCAGTTCCACCCGCCCTTGATCCGGCAGGCTGCCGCGCCGGCTTGCTTCTTGCCCCAGCGCGGTCATTTGCTCAATCGCATCCTTGAAGGGAAGCGATCCACTTTCCCAAGCATCGAGTACAGCGCCGCAGCGGGCATTGAATTCAGGGGTCGGTTCGTTCGGAATGGCGCTCATTGGCACTCCGTCACATAGCAGCTAATAGTCTTGTAGAATTTTGAAATTCGTGTAAATGAGACCACAAATCGTTGTGAAGTGCAAATGGAAACTTCACTAAATTTTCATCCAGTTTTGCTAGCATTATTTGATCAAACCGTTAAAGAAGGTGGGTACATGGGACGCTGGTTCATCCTCGGCGTAATCGTCCTCGGCATTGTGATTTTCGGCTTCAGCCTGATCGACACCGGCACGTCCGGCGATGTTGCCGCCAGCGCGGTGATCTTCGACACGGGCAGCAGCAGCGAAGGCTATACGCGGGCGCTTACTCCGCTCGACTGGCAGTTTCCCCGTGATTTTGGCGCGCATCCCGACTACCTGACCGAATGGTGGTACTACACGGGCAACGTCGCCACCGCCGACGGGCGGCGCTTCGGCTACCAGTTCACGATCTTCCGCCGCGCCATTGTGCCTCCGTCTGACAGCAGTGCGGGCGACTCGGAATGGCGCTCGAATCAGCTCTACATGGCACATTTCGCCGTGACCAACGTACTAGACGGCGCGTTCTACCATCAGGAGCGCTTTAGCCGGGGCGGCGCTGGCTTAGCGGGCGCGGAGGTCGATCCGGTGTATCGCGTCTGGCTGGAAGGCTGGCAGGTGATCGGCTTGGACGCCGACGCCACGCGCACGCAGATCACGGCGGCGACCGATCAAGTCGCGCTCGATCTCGTGCTCGAACAGGTCAAGCCGCCCGCGCTGCAAGGCGACCGGGGCTTGAGCGCGAAAAGCGAAGAACCGGGCAACGCCAGCCATTATTACTCGCTGACACGCCTGCTCACCAGCGGCACGATCACGATTGGCGATCAGACATTCGCCGTCAGCGGGGCGTCGTGGAAAGATCACGAGTTCAGCACGAGTGCGCTCGGTACGGGCGCGCAGGGGTGGGACTGGTTCGGTCTGCAATTGGACGATGAGCGCGAATTGATGGTCGGGCAAATCCGCCTCAATGACGGCGCGGGTCAGCCGGGGCGCGATCCGTACTTCGGCGGGCTGCTCGTGTATCCCGACGGCTCGACGCAGTATCTCCGCGCCGAAGATTTCAACATCGAAGCGACCGCCACATGGACGAGTCCGCATACGGGCGCGACGTATCCAGCGGGCTGGATCATCACGGTCACGCCGCAGTCAGGTGATGCCTTCACGCTCACGCTCACGCCGCAGATCGCCGATCAAGAACTGCACGGCGGCGGGATCGCCTACTGGGAAGGGACGGTGCGCATCACCGGCGACGCGACCGGCTACGGTTACGCCGAACTCACGGGCTACGCCGATTCGATGACCGGGCGGTTTTGACCGGATATACGGGGCTGATTTCGCCGGCTAACCCTGATAAAATTGACCGGTGACATTCGCCTCACCGCGCTGTGGCGTTCCCCTCACGACCTCGATTGTGAGACAATTGAACCATACTCCTATGTTAAGTGTGATCCTTAGATATGCCGCACATTACTTGACATCGGTGTGCGGATAGGACAAACTTCTCTAACAAAGATAAAAAGGTCTGTTATTATCAGACGGACGTTTTAAAGGAGGCTGTACCGTTGGGTGTCTTAATGGAGGTGAAGAACCTCATTACCCGATTCTATACTCAAGAAGGCATCGTCTATGCCGTCAACGACGTGTCATACAAGCTGAACGAAGGGGAAACACTCGGCGTCGTCGGCGAATCCGGCAGCGGTAAGAGCGTCCATGCCCTCTCGATCATGCGGTTGATTCCGTCACCCCCCGGCAAGATTGAAGGCGGCGAAGTGATCTTTCACGGGCGTGACCTGCTGAAGATCCCCAACGATCAAATGCGCTTGGTGCGCGGGGCAGAGATCGCGATGATCTTCCAAGACCCGATGACCTCGCTCAATCCCGTGCTGACCATCGGCACGCAGATCACCGAAGCGCTCAAGCTGCACATGGGCATGAACGACAAGCAGGCAGAAGACCGCGCGGCGGAACTGCTCAGCATGGTCGGCATCCCCGATGCCAAGCGTCGTCTGAAGAACTACCCGCACCAATTTTCGGGCGGTATGCGTCAGCGCGTGATGATCGCGATGGCGCTCTCGTGCAATCCCAAGCTGCTGATCGCCGACGAACCGACGACAGCGCTCGACGTCACCATTCAGGCGCAGATTATTGACCTTGTGAAGCGTCTGAAAGACCAGTTGGGCATGGCGATGATCTGGATCAGCCATGACCTCGGCGTGGTCGCGGGCTTATCCGACACGGTGCAGGTCATGTACGGCGGTCGCATCGTGGAACGCGGTCCCGTGATCGATATGTTCAAGGATACGCGCCACCCGTACACGCTCGGCTTGATGAAGTCGCTGCCGCGTCACGACACCCGGCAGGGCGGCGAAAAACTCACGCAGATCGAAGGCGCGCCGCCGGATATGCGCATCGTGCCCAAGGGCTGCCCGTTCTTTGCCCGCTGCACCTATCGTATTCCCGGTAAATGCGATGAAGTCATGCCGCCGCTGGTTCCGGGTCCCGAAAGTAATCCCGATCATTTGAAAGCTTGCTGGGTGGATGTCCGTACAGGGGAACCGCTGCCCGATCAAGGAGTTGGCGCACATGTTTAATCAGGCAGTTGCCCCGTCCGCCGCACCCAAGTCGAAGGGCGGCAAAGAAGTCATCGTACAGGTGCGCAACCTGAAGAAGTATTTCCCGATCACCGCCGGGTTGCTGTTCCAGCGGCAGGTCGGCGCGGTCAAAGCGGTTGACGACGTGAGTTTCGACGTGTACAAGGGCGAGACGCTCGGCTTGGTCGGCGAATCGGGCTGCGGCAAATCGACGACCGGACGCACGGTCTTGCAGTTGTACAAGCCGACCGAAGGCTCGGTCGTGTTCGAAGGCAAAGAACTGACCACGCTGCCCGCGCCCGAACTCCGCTTGATGCGCCGCCGGATGCAGATGATCTTCCAAGACCCGTTCGCGTCGCTCAACCCGCGTATGTCGGTCGGCAACATCGTCAGCGAACCGCTGCGCATCCACAACGTGATTCAGAACAAGGTCGAACTGCAAGAATACGTCGAACAGCTTCTGATCCGCGTGGGCTTGAACCCGTACTTCATCAACCGCTACCCGCACGAATTTTCCGGCGGTCAGCGTCAGCGTATCGGCATCGCCCGCGCGCTCGCGCTGCGCCCGTCGTTCATCGTCGCCGACGAGCCGATCTCCGCGCTCGACGTGTCGATTCAGGCGCAGGTCGTCAATCTGCTCGAAGAACTGCAAGACGAGCTCAAGCTGACCTACCTGTTCATCGCGCATGATTTGAGCATGGTACGCCACATCTGCGACCGCGTCGCCGTGATGTACTTGGGCAAGATCGTCGAGCTGGGCAGCACGGATGACGTGTACGAGAATCCGCTGCACCCGTATACGCAGGCGCTGCTCTCCGCCGTGCCCGTGCCCGATCCGCTCAAGGAACGCACACGCCAGCGCATTCTGCTCCCCGGCGATGTGCCGAGTCCCGCGCGCCCGCCGCTTGGCTGCAACTTCAACACGCGCTGCCCGGTGTCGATTGCGGGCATCTGCTATCAGGAACCCGATCCGCCGCTGCTGGAGATCACGCCCGGTCACTGGGTCGCCTGCCACCGCGTCACCGACTAATTCCCCACACAAACACACAGCCCCCGTCACTGTACGGGGGCTGTTGCTTCACAATGGAGCAACCTGAAACGCCGATCAAGTGCAGCGTTCAAAATGAGGCGAGGTGGCGAATCGGCTTTGCTAAAGAAGTAGGCTGAGATCAGGACATTCAGGTCAAGAACAACGCGCAGACTGCGTTCATTCATGGATTTTTAGAAGGTTTGCGCAGTTCTTCCGCGATTTCTTCTTCCGTCCATTTGGGTTCGAGCGCGTCAAGCTGCTGCAAAATGAGACGGGTTTGCTCAATTGCCTCTTTCCGCATCTGTTCCTGTAATTCTTCGGTGATCATCTGTGCCAGTTTCTCACCGGACAAGAGTCCGCGTATGCGCGCCTCGCGCTCAATCTCACGATCTAACTCTAATGTGATCGTCACCATGCTTCACTACCTCTACCTCAACCTGATCCTATTGTACAACACGTCGCCTATCGCTCTACACGCCGAAGTAACGTTTCGCCTCTTCGAGCGATGCGCCCGTCTTCTCGCGGTACAGCTTGATCGCTTCGAGGAGTTTCCCCGACTGCGCCAGCTTCTTCAGCTTGTCCATGAATTCGCCATCCGGCGACACATACTGCACATTCAAATGGCGCATCAAGAAGGCGACCTGCGCCTCCAATTCTGCGACCCGCACCCGCAACGCGTTGTACTCGTTGATGTCTACCTGCCCCATTGACGTGTCCTCCATGCATAGACCCACTAGGTAGCTTACTCCGGCAGGTGGATCGCCGCCAGCGCCGCCCAATCGTCGTACACGCCAAGCGCCTGATCGTAGATCGCCTGATACTCCGCCAGCGCCTGTTCCGGCTGACCAAGCAGTTCAAACGCCAACCCGCGCCGGTAGCGCAGCCCGAAAACCTGTTCCGGGTTGTCGGTCAGGGTGGGCAGCAGCACATCGGTGATGGCGATGTACTCGGCGTAATCTTCACTCCGCCACGCCGCTTGCGCGTCGTACTCACTTGGCGGCTCAAGCGTGGGCGGGACAATCGTCGGCAAGGGCGTCGCTGTTCCGCTGACAGGTGGTCGAACATACCACCCCTGCGCCGCATCCCACACCCATAGTTCGCGGCGCTCTGTGCCGGGAATGACCTCCCCTGTGTCAAAGTCATACTGAGTCCAAACCCCGGTATCAATCGTGCGACCATCGGCGCTCAACACGGCGTCAAGGCTGTCGCCGCACACGCGCAGCGGCTCACTGTGCAGTTCGCCTCCTTCAAAACGCCACAACCATAATTCATGAACCTGTCCCTCTCGGCAGCCTTCACCGTAACCCCCACCGCCCATACCTCCCCAAGGATCATAGACCGAACCCCATGGCGGGGAGACAATGAGCCAATTCCAGTTCCGCAGCCACACGACCATCGCGCCTGCTTCGTCGGGCAGTTCACGTACTTCGAGCGCAATTGTCGACTCCTCAGCGTAGGAATCGATGGTCGGACGACTGACGACATACTGATCATTCGCGGGCGCAAACAACACAGGATAGACGGGAGTCGCTAACCAGACCAGCCACTCGTCGCGCCCGTCCGCGTCAAAATCCGTCGTTAAGCTGCGGCGGACTACCAGACCGAGCCGCTCCAGCCCATCGAGCGGCGACTCGTTTACCGGGAAAGTCGTCGTTTCGAGCAAAT
>JACSRG010000010.1 GCA_014879865.1 Anaerolinea sp. | reverse complement strand
GTACCGCGACGAAACCGGCAGCGTTCACAGCGTGCGCGCCACACTGACCATCGGCGCAGATGGGCGCAGCTCGACCGTGCGCAAGCTGGCGAACATCGAAACGATCACGCTGACCAATCAACCGGACGATATCCTGTGGCTGCGCCTGCCGATGCAGTCCGCACTCGACCCGCACGAAGACCTCATCAGTCGTCAGGATGAGCGTTACTCGGTGTTTATGTTCCGGCGTCCGGCGGAGGGTGATTGGCAGATCGGGGTGACGCTCATCAAGGGCGGGTACAAGGAACTGCGCGCCCGTGACATCACGGAATTCCGCACCGTCATGGGCAATCTGCTGCCGGAATTCCGCGAACGGCTGGAACACATCGAGTGGTCGGATGTTGCCTATCTACCGGTCGATCTCAAGCGCGCGGTCAACTGGTATCGTGACGGGCTGCTGTTGATCGGCGATTCGGCGCATATCATGTCACCCGTCGGCGGCGTAGGGATTAACCTCGCCATCCGTGATGGCGTCGTCGCAGCGAACATGCTCGTCGGAGCGCTCAAGTCCGGTCATGTGAGCGCCGATCAGTTGGCACAGGTGCAGCGCAAGGTCGAATGGGAAATCAAGCTGACGCAGGGCTTCCAAGCGTCGATCCAGAATGCCAGCAAGAAGACCGCGCAGAACAGCATCGGCAGCAAGATCGGGCGGACGATGGCGGGTTTGTTCACCCAACTGCCCGGTGTCCGCATGATCCCGGTACGGCTGCTCGGCTACGGGCTGATTGACGTGACGGTCGATCCGGTGCTGCTGGCAGGGTAGATTGCGCTGCTCCTGCCACATACGGAGAGCGTAGGGCGTCTACTGTAACCTTGCCTCATGTGCTAAAGGTACTGCGCTTTCGATAGAGAAACGGACGATAGTCCGTTTTCTAACGAAACGTTTATTTCCCTTAAGGATGGACTGTGCTATAGTGGTTTGCGGAAGTGGACTACAGTCCGTTTAGAAACTAATCAGGAGATGAACCTGTGGCTACGTGGAATTTTGACCCGACGCATACCTATGCCAGCTTTTCCGCCCGTCATATGATGGTGACGACCGTTCGTGGTCGCTTTGATGCCCCCAGCGCGGGCAAGCTCGAATTTGACCCTGCTAACCCCGCCGCGACGCAGGTCGAAGCGACCCTCAATGCTGCCAGTGTCAACACCGGCTTTGCGGATCGCGATAATCACCTGAAAAGCCCGGACTTCTTGGATGTCGCCAACTACCCGACGATCACGTTCAAGAGCACCCGTGTCGAACTGACCGGCGACGATACCGCCAAGCTGCACGGCGACCTGACCATCCGCAATGTCACCCGCCCGGTCGTGTTCAACGTGGAATTCCTCGGCATCACCAATGATCCGTGGGGCGGCAAGCGCGCGGGTTTCAGCGCCGAAACCAAGATCAACCGCGAAGACTGGGGTCTGACGTGGAACGTGGCGATTGAAGCCGGCGGCGTGCTGGTCGGCAAGGATATCAAGCTCAACCTCGACGTGGAAGCGATCCTCATCCCCGAAACCGAATCCACCCTGCAAGCGTAACGCAACCGCAATCAGCAAACCATCGTAGGGGCATGATAT
>JACSRG010000011.1 GCA_014879865.1 Anaerolinea sp. | reverse complement strand
TTCGCGGAAATAGCGCGTGTCGTCCGCTGCCCAGTTGAAGATAATCGCGCCAAGCGTGGGTTCGATCCCATTGATCATCGTCAGATTGGGCTGGTTGAGGGTCAGCCGGAACAGTGGATCGCGTTCGCTCCAGTCGCGTGCTGCCAGCGCATCGACTGCGCCGTTTTGCAGCGCGGTGTAGGCGAAGTCGAACGTCTCGTACAGGTGGAAGGTGATCCGATCTAGTGCGAAGGCGTGTTCCTGACCTTCGGGGCGCTGACGGTAGACCGGCGCGAGGCGCAGATCGACCGCGCTCACCCGCTGCCCATCGTCCGAGCGGAGGGCTTCCAGTTGATACGTGCCCGTGCCAATCGGCGCGAAGTTGATCGGGTGTGACGCGATGCCGGCGGCAGTCGTGCCGCGCAGCGCGTGTTCCGGCAGGATGCCAATCGTCAGCCGGTCAAGGAATGTGCCGAGCGGCTGCGTCAGGCGGAAGCGGATCAAGTAGTCGCCGAGCTGTTCCGTCTCGATGGTGCGCCAGAACGTGCCGAGTCCGTCTGAACCGGGGAAATCCGGCGAACGCAGCAGCGCCATCGTGTAGGCGACATCGGCGGCGGTGAAGGGCAGCCCATCCTGCCAGAGCACATCCTGCCGCAGTGTGAAAATGTACTCCAAGCCATCTGCCGAGATGACCCAACTCTGCGCCAGCCCCGGGATCGGTTCACCGTACTGGTCGGTCTTGGTCAGTCCTTCGTAAATCAGCGCCGTAATGTCCCGATCCACCGGATTGAGATCGGCAAATAAGGGATTCAAGCGCCCGATCTGCCCGACGAGGGCTTCGCGATACGTGCCGCCGCCGCTGGTCAGCGTGACGGCGAGGGGCGGGGCAGTCGGGTTCGGCGTCAGGGTCGGCAGGCTGGGTATGACCGCAGAGTCCGTTGGGGGTGGGGTAATCGTCGGCACTGGTGGAGTATCCATCCCGCGAACGATCAACCCGGCGATGAAGAGAATCCCGGCGAGAAACAGCGCGATCAGTTGCCAGCGAAATCCACGCAGCATCAGCTCACCTCAACACAAAAAGGCGTCCGCGTATCCGCAAAACGCCTGAAATCGACAAATCTTCGTTCGTCCGGTTAGCGATTGAGCGCAAACGATAGAATGGCGACCATGAGGAACACAAAACTGAGCACCACAGTGATTTGAAACAAGGTTTTTTCCAAACCACGCCGCGTGCGGGTGATACCGCCGCCGCTGTCACCGCCGCCGAGCAAATTGCCTAAGCCCGACCCTTTTGCTTGCAGCAGCACGAGAATCACCAAGACAACCGAGACAATAATCGAGACAACTTGTAAGGCTTGATCCATGCCGCAAACTCCCACTGGATATAAAGCGTAGGCAGTATAGCATGGGGAGGGGCAAATGCAAAGATGCGGGTAATGAGGCGTAGGGCAAACGTGTCACCCCTTTCAGGGTGCTGCGCAAACATCGCAAGCGGGGAGAGGGAAGAAAAACGCGCCTCTTGCCTCCCCGCTTGCGTAGGTGAGCGGGTCTCCGTGCTAGGGTCTGTCTGCAAACTGCCCTCACCCTAAATCCCTCTCCCTCAGGGAGAGGGATTTCACCCCTTCG
>JACSRG010000403.1 GCA_014879865.1 Anaerolinea sp. | reverse complement strand
GCCGCCGTCCACAGTTCATCGTACATGGTCGGCGCGTGTGACAGCACCCGATCCAGCGGTTTGTCCAACCAGACGATATGCCGCTCGGACGAAAGATCGGCGGCGGCTGACCACGCGCTGAGGTGATCGCCGATGAACAGCCCCGCCAGCGCGTCTTTTTGTTCGCCGTGACTGACGACGACCATGCTCAAGAGCGAGATCGGCGTGGGGACGAGCGCTGCCGCCGCATTGACCATCGCCCGCACGGGCGTATCCTTGATCCCGATAATGTTCAGGATGGTCATCAACGCGCCAAGCCAGTGTGTGACGTTGATCATCTCCGCGCCCGAAATGCCGGGAAACAGGTATTTCGCGCCGCCGGAAAAGCCGACGACCTCATGCGGGAAGGTTGGTCCGATGATCAGCAGGTGATCGTATTCGGCGATGCGGCGGTTGATGCGAATCGGCACGTCGCCGCCGAGTGACGGATGCCACACGTCACCTGCCAGCGCCTTGACCTGATCCCGCGTGATCGTCCCGATCTGCATAAGCGCGTCGGGGTTCGCCCAATCGTGATTGAGTAACCCGATATGCGCGTAGTCACTTGCGCGCTGCTCCGCCGTGATGCCGATCAGCCTGTGGATCGCCTCATCGGGCAGGGGCGGGTGTGTTCCAAGCGCGATCATGAAATCCAACTGGCGGGTGTCGCGCAGCGCATCCACGATCAGCGGGAATAGGCGGGGAAGCGGAATCGTCCGCGTGTGGTCGGGGATGAGCGCCAAGACCCTCGCACCCGTGAATTTGCCCGCCAAGCCTGCGTAGATCGCCGCGCGGATGGCATCGGCGTCGAGGACTTGCCCCGGCGCGGCTTGTTTGCTAATCACAATGGGTCTCCTGTCGGCGCGGTGATGACGATGGAGTAGGTCAAGTTGAGCGTCTCACGCGATCCGAGCAGGAAGGGCGCGGCATACGCCAGCGGAATACACACGCCGGGGTATTCCTGCTGGCGCAAGAACCAGCGCGTCGGGTAGTAGGGGTTGGTCGGGTGGTCGCGCAGCACGATGCGCGTGCCGGTGTGCGGATCATCCAGCATGAACCACGCCGACTCCGATCCATGTACCGCCGTCTCGCCTTCCATGCCATCCGTCCGCGCGATCCAGTCGCGCATGGTGGGTGTGCCACGCCAGAATAAACCGCCATAGCCCGCGCCTGCTCGTCCTTTGAGCGCAGGGGACGAGAATTCAATTGGCTCCGGCAGCAGATTGTGCAGCGAAAAGCCCAGTTCAAGCGACCAGAGCGTGTCGTCGATGACTTCAGCGGTGATCGAGCGCGTCTCCGCTATCCAGACTTCGTTTTCAATACAGCGCCAGTGCAGGTGTTCGACCCATTCGCTTTCCCAACCAACATGCTCGACGCGTCCGTGATCGACCCGATTGATGTAGCCTTGCCCGTGTACGTATGTCCCACCGCCCCAGAAGTTCACCCCGTTGACGTAGGGAATGGCATACGACAAGCCGTAATGCCACGCATGATCGGCGGGCTGCGCGTCGGTTAACAGTTCTCCGTTCAGCGCATTGATCGGGTGAAAATACGGACGCGGCGCATGTTCTCGCGGCATATCGGGCTGA
>JACSRG010000012.1 GCA_014879865.1 Anaerolinea sp. | reverse complement strand
GTCAGCGTGATCACGGTCGGGGCGGGTGTAGAGGATTTGGAACTCATAGTAGTCCTTTCTCACAAGACTGATGAAATACCGAGCGCCGGGCATAGGTCTTTGAGCAGCAGAGTGCCGCAGACATGACAAAAGCCGTATCCGGTTTTTGTATTGAAGCCGAAGGAAGGGTGGCGGTCTTCATGTTTGTGCCGGGTTGGAAACGGACATGCGCCGTTCAGCCAGTCGCCGCGTGGCTTGGACCCGGACGCCACCAGCGCATCGGCGACGCGCTGGATAGTGTCGGCATTGAGCGGGATCGGCGCACGAGTGGCGTGCGTGCTTGCTGATGATGACCGGCGAGGTTGTGGACGATCTACCGGCAGATATGCTTTGAACGCTTCCAGCGCATATCGACGTTCGTGCAATTCCAACAGTTGACAGGGCGCATTGCCGCGAGAGGCTTTTGTATTGACCGACTGAACAAGTCGAAGCGACTGTGCTACGCTGAGGGAATCGCCGTGCAGTGCAGTCGCCAAGCTGCGCAGCAGGTCACGCGCTGTGAGCAGATCATCTGTCGGTTCATCTAGCCACCAGTACAGGTGATACCCACCGCCGCTGGCGATGATGCACGATGGGGATGGAGTCGCACATTGCAGTCGGGTCAGCGCTTCGATGGAGGGATCATCGACATCAACGAATAACGCCGGGAGCGCGACGACATCCGCTGCACCGCCGCGCTGCCAGCGAGTCAGTCCCGGACGACGCAACCCGACCGCGAAGTACGCGCCCCAACCGAGCGCGTTCGCCTGGTCAAGGTCTGTCAGTACATCGCGTAATGCAGTCGTGTCATGCAATGGAATGTGTCGGGAGGGCGTAGGGTGCTTCCCATCGGGGTGAATGGCGGTGAACGTGAGACAGGAATCGGTGTACTCTGTGCAGCGGGCGAACAGTGCGTCGAAAAAGGCTTGACGCTGTTCTCTTTCGCGCATGGCATCAGAACAGCGCCATTTGTTGAGTGAGGGCTTCGTCGGGAACAGCTTCGCGTCGGGGAAACACCAGTGGTTCACGCCCTGGTTTGCGCTCCCGTTTTGGCGCTGTCGCCGCATGTGGCGCAGTGACGAGGTGCAGTGCAGGCATGGAGTCCGTCTGATCGCCCGCCAGCGCGATGAGTTTCCCTGCGACTTCCCGCTCGAAGCTGGGGAACACGATCCGGTGTTCGGTCAGATACGCAGCGATGTCGTCCGCTGTTCTGCTATCCAGCAGCGTCAGCAGTTCACCGCGCTGCTGCGCCCACAGCGTTTGGTCGGTGACGATGTGAACCGTCTCCAGATATGCCGTGATCGCTTCGACCGGAGGTAATGTGCTGTCAGCCATTCGCTGTTCGACAGGCTCAATCGGTGTGATCGTCGCGCCCATTTCCAGCGCCGCCGCGATGAGCGCATCGGGTTCATCAGCGACCACATCTTCGGCAGCGAGCGTCACTTCTTCAACGTTCCAGTACGCCGCGTCTTCCTGATCGATCTCGCCGACCTTTGCCTCTGCCTTGAACAACTCGGTCGGATCGAACAGCGTCTCGTCGCGCCCGATGGCTTCAAGCAAAGCTTCCTCGAAACCCGATTCCCCTTCGGT
>JACSRG010000386.1 GCA_014879865.1 Anaerolinea sp. | reverse complement strand
CCGCTGTTCGCCGTCAGTGTGTCCAAGATCGACCCGCTGCCCCACCAGCTCGAAGCCGTGTACGAACACATGCTCCCACAGCCCGCGCTGCGCTTCATGCTAGCAGATGACCCCGGCGCTGGTAAAACCATCATGGGCGGGCTGCTGCTGAAGGAATTGAAACTGCGCGGCGTGCTTGCCCGCACCTTGATCGTCGTGCCGAGTCCACTGCGTACCCAGTGGCAGCGCGAGATGCGCGAAAAATTCAACGAACACTTCGACATCGTGGAACGCGCCACGCTGAATGCGCTCGGTCCTGCGCGGACTTGGGGTCTCACCCATCAGGCAATCGTTTCGATTGACTTCGTGAAGCAGCCCGACGTGTTGGACAGCCTCGCCGTCGCGGAGATGTGGGACTTAGTCATCGTCGATGAGGCACACAAAATGGCAGCCTACCGGCGCAGCCCCACCAAAGTCGAGCGCAGCCAGCGCTACCGTCTCGGCGAAGTGCTGTCGGAACGTGCCGAGCGCCTGCTGCTGATGACGGCGACGCCGCACAAGGGTGATCCCGAAAACTTCCGATTCTTGCTCGGGCTGGTGGATGCCGACCTGTTCGCTGATCAGCAGATTCTTCAGCGGGCAGTCGAGCGGCACGAAAATCCGATCTTTCTGCGCCGTTTGAAAGAGGACATGCGCCGCTTCGATGGGCGACCGCTGTTCCCGCCGCGCCATGCTCGAACCGTTCCTTATGAACTGGACGGCGCGGAATGGGACTTGTACCGCCGGGTAACGCACTACGTCGAAACCAACTTCAACCGCGCCCTGTCGGACGAGAACCGCAACGTGACCTTCGCGCTGATCGTCTTACAGCGGCGGCTGGCGTCGAGCGTGCGGGCAATTCGCCGGTCGCTGGAAAACCGCCATGAGCGGCTGGTCGAGCTGCGTGACGATGTGCTGCGCGATCCCAAACTGCTCGAAGCCGCCCGACGCGACCGGATCGACGTGCCGGACAGCGATGACGATCTGACCGAAGATGAGCGCTGGCAGTTGGAACAGAACGCACTGCGATTCACCGTCGCGCGCAATATTGACGAACTCAACCACGAGATCAGCCAGCTTGAGGAGTTGGTCGAGCTGGCGGAACAGGCGGAACAACAGCAACCGGAGCGCAAACTCCGCGAACTGCAAGGCGTAATGCACGAACTCGGTGTACGGGATACAGGCGAAAAACTCCTCATCTTCACCGAGGCGAAGGACACGCTTGATTATCTGGTCGAAAACCTGACGGCGTGGGGCTTCAGCGTCATCACCATTCACGGTGAGATGCAGCAGCCCGAACGCGAAGCCGCCGAAGCCGCCTTCAAAAGTGAAAGCAAACAGGTGATGATCGCCACCGAAGCAGCAGGCGAAGGCATCAACCTGCAATTCTGCCACCTGATGGTCAACTACGATGTGCCGTGGAACCCAACGCGCCTTGAACAGCGGCTTGGACGCATTCACCGCTATGGGCAAGACCGCGAAGTGTTCATGTTCAACCTCGTGGCAAACAACACCCGTGAAGGGCGTGTGCTGGAAGCCGTACTGCTCAAGCTGGAGCGGATGCGCGCCGAGATGGGCACTGACCGCGTCTACGATGTGATCGGCGAGCGGTTCGTCAATGCCGAACTGGAAACGCTGATCCGCGATGCGGTAACCAACCGCCGCATGTTTGACGACATCCTCGCCTCGCTGGATGCGGCTCTGCCGGAAGACACAGCGGAGGCGATCAACCGGGCTTCGCTGCGCACGCTGGCGACGCAGTACGTCAACGTCGCGGCGATGGTCAACCGCCGTCAGGAGGCGAAAGAGAACCGCCTCACGCCCGCTTTCATCCGCGCCTTCTTCCTGAGCGCATTCGAGGCACTTTTCCCCGGCAGACTGGAACAGCGCGCTGATGGCTACTGGCGTGTGCGCCACGTCCCCGCCGATCTGCGCAATGTGCCGCCGGAACTCGCTGCCAAATACGGGCAGCCTACCACTGAATACCTCCGCTTCACGTTTGACATCGACGAGTCAAAGCGGACAGGCATCGAGTTTGTTGGCCCTGGTCACGCGCTGTTCGAGGCGATCTCGCACCTTACGCTCGTCCAGTTTGGTGATGATCTGGAACAGGGCGCGATCTTCCTTGACCCGGACAACCGCCGCGAGGGGCTGATCTGGCTGATCGAAGCAACGGTCAATGACGGACACGGTGCGGTGGTCGGACAGCAGTTGTTCGCCGTCTACCAATCCGCCGACGGCGCGACGCTCGAATCGCTTCAGCCGAGCGTATTTCTCGACTTTGGCATCCCCGATCTTCCCGTGCGCGTACCGGAAGCGGTGCGGGCGCTCGTCAATGCACGTGGGCGGGTACTCGGTTGGTCGATTCAACGGCTGTTTGCGCCCTACCGCCAGCAGGTGAGTGATCGACGTATTGGCGAAATCGAGATTGTGCGCCGCTACCTGCGCGAGTCGTTCGACGTGCTGATCGCAAAATCCGACGGGCTGCTAATGGATTACGAACACAAGCAATCCTCCGGCAAGGACATGCGCATCAAGATCGCCGAAGAAGAACGGCGCAACGCCGACCTGCGCCGCCGCAAAACCGAACGCCTGACACGCGCCGAGCGCGAAGCGATGGTCAGCCTGTCTGAGCCACACATTGTCGGCATGGCGGCGATCCTTCCCGCGCAACCGGAAAGCGGACATTCAGGGATAGACATGCACCGCGACGATGAAGTCGAGCGCGCCGCGATTGCGGTTGTACTGCAATACGAGACGGACAACCACCGCACGGCGGAAGACCTGTCGCCCGATAAGCTGCCGTATGACGTGCGCAGCGTGGACGCGGACGGGAACACGCGCTATATCGAGGTGAAGGGGCGTGCGGGGGTAGGTGGCGTGGAACTGAGCGAACGCGAATGGCTGACCGCCGAGAACATGGGCGAGGATTACTGGCTGTACATCGTGACCGACGCGAAGACCCACCCGG
This sequence comes from Anaerolinea sp., assembly GCA_014879865.1. GTDB lineage: Bacteria > Chloroflexota > Anaerolineae > Aggregatilineales > Phototrophicaceae > Flexifilum. The sequence continues at coordinate 7,013 of JACSRG010000386.1, read as the reverse complement.
CACTCACGATTATTCGAAATCCTGTACGGAATTTAGCCGGAGATGGTATCATGAAGCGAACGAGATACCACATTCCTGCTGATGTCTGGCAGGGAGCAAGTGGCGAAAGCGACTGAGATGAGCGACTTAACGGTACTGTCTATCGACACGATTGTGTCTGACCCAAAGATACGCAGCGGGCGTCCGATCATCGCTGGCACGAGAATGGCGGTGCAGGATATCGCGATTGGAATCACGGTCAAAGGGTATTCCATCGATGAGATGATCATGCACTACCCCCACCTGAACCGCGCCCAGATTCATGCGGCGCTGGCGTACTACTATGCGCATCAGGACGAAATCGATCAGCAGATTGCAGCGGACGAGCAGTTCTACGATCAGGCAAAGGCACAGGGACTTGGACAGCGACATCCGCCTGTACTTCGATGAAAACGTGGAAACCGCCGTCGCTGACCAAATGCGGGAGCGCGGTATTGAATGCGTCACCGTCCGTGATCTGAATCTGCTGGGTGATACCGACGAAAACCATCTTCAGCGCGCGGCGGACATGGGATATGTCCTCTGCACCTATGACTCGGATTACTCCCGTTTGCACGCTGAAGGTTTCCCTCATGCTGGCATCGTTTTCGCCAAAGAGCGTACCACCTCGATTGGCGACTGGGTGCGCGGCTTAGAACTGATCTGCGGCGTGCTGAACGCCGACGATATGAAAAATCACATCGAGTATCTATGACAACTTACGACAGACGTTTAATCGAAGACTCGCTCCCCCTCGAAGCCATCAGCGAGCAGAGCGCACGCGAAAAGAGCATCCGGCACGGACACATCAGCACGCTGCACATCTGGTGGGCGCGCCGACCGCTTGCTGCCATGCGCGCGGCGATCTTCGCCAGCCTGATCCCCGCGCCGAAAGACGACGCCGAGCGCGACTACCTGCACGCGCTGATCAAAGACATCGTGAACTGGGACAGCGTGAAGGATGGCAACAACGCCCGCATCGAGGAAGCCCGCGCGCTGATCCGCCAGCACTACCCGGATGCGCCGCCGAAAGTGCTTGACCCATTCATGGGTGGGGGCAGCACTGGCTTAGAGGCGCTGCGATTGGGGGCAGAAGCGCACGGTGTCGAACTCAACCCAGTCGCCTACCTGATCCAGCTTTGCACGCTGGTTTACCCGCAGAAGTACGGGCAGCCCAAGACGGTGTACGCCGCGCCCGAAGCGGACTTGGAACAGACCCAAATCCCCGGCATGGAAGACCCGCGCCCGCGCCAGATGGGCATGGACTTGAGCAGCGCCGAACCCGCCATTGTGCAGAACCCGCTGGCGGAGGATGTGCGCAAGTGGGGCATGTGGGTGCTGGAAGAAGCGCGCAAAGAGATTGGGCATCTGTACGAAGACCCGGATGGGCGGACGATTATTGGCTATTTATGGGCGCGAACTGCGAAATGCCCAAATCCGCAGTGCGGAGCGGAGATGCCTATGGTGCGTCAGTGGTGGGTAACAAACACTGACCGCAAAAAGGCGGCTATTCGTATGCAAGTTGATAAATCGAGAAGGCATATATCTTTCAGTGTGAGCGAAGGAGATGCAATCGACTTCGACCCAGACGAAGGAACAATGAAGCGAGGAACCATAGTTTGTCCTGTTTGTGGTACATCCCCATCAGACGAACACTTACGAATTGAAGGGCGCGCCAAACGACTAGGTGCGACTTTGATGGCAGTTATCTATGATCGAGGGAATGGAAAGGGGTATCGTGCAGGATCACTGGCGGATGCTTCCCACTTTGATGAGGCAATGAAAGCTCTCCATGCCCGCCTTCAGAGTGATCCTGATGCCTTACCGTTTGAGAACCTTCCCCCTTATGGAACTCTGGGTTTCAGAGTCAATAATTACGGCTTGGTTCAATGGGGAGACTTATTCAATGATCGTCAGGCAATTGCTCTCATTACTTTCGTTGATAAGCTCCGCGAAGCCCATCAACTAATTAGTAAGGAAACTCCCGACACCGAATATGCGCGCGCACTTTCCAGCTATCTTGTAATGACATTCGACCGTTTAGCTAATCAAGCCAATACGGTTAGCAGATGGGACAACACGCGAGAGAATATTCAAGGGATTTATGCTCGGCAGGCAGTCCCGATGGTGTGGGACTATGTAGAAGTAAACCCTTTTAGCAATGCGACAGGGAATTGGACAAGTGGGCTAGACTGGGTTTGCCGTGTAATAGAATTCGCGGCGACTTCATCGCGTTCACCTGCTGTATTGCGGCAAGGCGATGCCGCGCGCCTAACGTTACCGGATTCTTTGCTGGACGCAGTTATCACCGATCCACCCTACTATGATGCTGTTCCATACGCTGACTTGTCCGATTTTTTCTACGTGTGGCAGAAACGAACAATTGGCGATCTTTATCCAGAAATATATGCGACCCCACTCACACCTAAAAAACCGGAAATAATCCAAGAACCTGCACGCCATGAGAGCGCCTTAGACGCAAAAGCGTTTTATGAAGCGCAGATGACAAAGGCATTCAGTGAAGCACAGCGCGTCTTAAAATCAGACGGTATTTTCGTAGTGGTATTTGCTCACAAATCGACAGCGGCTTGGGAAACATTGATCAACAGCTTACTATCTGCGGATTTAGTGATTTCAGCGTCATGGCCGTTAAGCACCGAAATGGGTTCACGGCTACGCGCTCAAGACTCTGCCGCGCTTGCATCCTCAATTTTCATCGTCTGCCGCAAGCGTGTCGCTCAAGAAGATGGCTTTTTCGACGATGTGCGGCGCGAGATGACGGCGCGCATCAAGGAACGGCTCGATTTCTTCTGGTCGCAGGGCATTCGCGGCGCGGACTTCTTCATCTCCGCCATCGGTCCCGCCGTCGAGGTGTTCGGGCGCTACCGTGCCGTGCGTAAACTCTCCGGTGAGGTGGTCACGGTCGCCGCGCTGCTCGATCTGGTGCAGGAAGCCGTCGCCGATTACACGCTCGCCCGCGTCCTCAATGGGCGCTACAAAATGGGCACGGTCGATGCCCCCACACGCTTCTACGTCATGTATCGTTGGAGCTATGGCGGCGAAAAGCTGCTGTTCGACGACGCGCGGCGGCTGGCGCAGGCGCTCGGGGCGGAAGTGAGCGACCTCACCCATTCCGGCGTCCTCAAGCAGAGCGGCGACTCGGTCACCATGCCGAGCGCGAACGAACGCAAAAAGCAGGAACATCTCGGCGAAGCGGGGCGCGATGGCGCGGCTCCGTCGGTGATCGATGTGCTGCACCGCGCCGTGCTGATCTGGCAGGAAGGGGATCGCCGCGCGCTGGCGGAATATCTGGCGCAGCACGCGCTCGGACGTGAGGAAGAAGTCCACGCCGTCGCGCAGGCGCTCGTCAACGTGCTGCCACAGGGCGACCGCGAACGCCAGCTTCTCGAAAATTATCTGCAAGGCAGCAGCGATCTCCCCGATGTGCCGCAGCAGCAGCGCTTACTTTAGGATACGGGCATGGATTACGAACGCGAACTGAAAGACACCGGCGAACTCATCGAAGCCGGGAAATACAAACAGGCGGTCAACACAGCGGGCAGCGCAATTGAGGCACTGCTCAAAGACCTGTATGCCGAATTGATGGATGTGCTGTCGGGACCGGAACGGGCGCGCATTCAGGCGGCATTGCAGGCGAAGCACCGCGACGTGAAGAAAGTGACCTTCGGGCAGTGGGTCGGGTTCTTCGGGTCAGAAGACCTGTTCCGCCTGCTCAACGAGAAGGTCAAGTACAAGCTGCGCTTTCTGGATCGCGGCACGCTGGCGAAGGTGGTCGAAATCCGCAACGACTGCACGCATGAGGATTACACGCCGCTCCGCAGTGATGCCGAAACGGTGCGCCAGTTCCTCGCGCAGTATTTGATCGAAACCGGGCGCGTCAATCCAGAGAATGCTGCCGCTGCGCTGCCCACCGCCAAACCGAAAGAAGACCGGGCGCACGGTGCGCTCCCCTCGTGGACACAAATCGCCGCGCCGAATAAAGACATCCGCGAACGGCGCTTTGACCTCGGCATCTTCGCTATCCACCTCGGAGAAATCGCCGCCGAGTCGGGGGGTGGTCAGCCGGAGTACGCCGATCCCGAAGAATTCTTCAACCTCACCTACATCACACGCGGGCTGCGCGCTCAGTTGGTGCAGATGATGGGACGGCTGTCCGGTCGCGGCACGGGGGCATCGGTCGTCCAGCTGGATACCACCTTCGGCGGCGGCAAAACGCATACCCTGCTGGCGATGTATCACCTTGCCAAACACGGTTATGCGCTCAAAGACCGCGAAGATGTGCGCTCTCTGACCAACGAAGCCCGCGTCGAAGAACCGCCGCAAGCCGCCGTCGCTGTGCTGGATGGCTCGTATCTCTCCCCCACCAAAGCTCGCATCACAGCAGACGGGCTGACGCTCAAAACGCTGTGGGGCGAAATGGCGTATCAACTGGGCGGGGCAGCCGCCTATGAGGTGCTGCGCGCCAGTGATGAAAGCATGAGCGCACCCGGTTCGCGGGACATCACCGAGATGCTGCGCACAATCGGGAAACCCGTGCTGATTCTGCTCGACGAAGTGCTGGATTACGCGACGAAAGCCGCCGGGGTCAAGGTTGGGCGCGGCTATCTGGTTGAACAGGTGCAGTCGTTCATCAAAGCGCTCACGCAGGCAGTCGATCCACAGCCCAACGCGCTCGTCGTGCTAACGCTGACCAGCAGTCCCCAGCAGATTTTCGGTGAAGCGGCGCGCCGGATGCAGGAAGAACTCACCCGCGTGCAGGGAACGTTCAAGACCATTCTGGAGCGTGTGCAGCGCACCGAAGTCACCGCCGAAAGCGCCGAAATCTACGAGATTTTGCGCCGCCGCCTGTTCGAGCGCGTGGGCACTACCGAAGATCACAAGCGCATCGCCGATGCCTACTGGAAATACTACCGCGAGAACAGCAGCGTTTTTCCTCAGCATGTGCTGGAGCCGTCCTACCGTGAACGCATCACGCAGTCGTATCCCTTCCACCCCGATCTGATCGATGTGCTGCGCGACCGTTGGGGCACAATTCAGGGCTTCCAGAAGACGCGCGGCGTTTTGCGTTTGCTGGCGCTGGTGGTGAGCAATCTATATCGCAAGAATCACGGTGCGCCGCTCATCCATGTTGGGCATATCGACCTGTCGGAGCCGGAAATCCGCCGCGAACTGCTCGGTCATGTGGACAGCCCCGCCGGGTACGAGTCCGCGATTGGTTCAGACATCGCCGGGCTGCCCGAATCGAAGGCGGAAAGCATCGATCAGCGTATTGGCGGCGATTACTACCGCTTCGGGCTGTGCGAAGGCTTAGGGACAACGTTATTTATGTACTCGCACATGGGCGCAGGGGGATTCATCGGCGGGACAAAGCCGCAGCTCTGGCTCGGCATCCTTCAGCCCGATGTGATTCCCGCGCTGGCAGCCGATGCCTATGGCAAGCTCGAAGCGGCACTGTGGTACATGGAGAAGGAAGGCGCTCTCTCCCGCCTCGGCGTCGATCCTAACCTGAATATGATGCTTGTTCAGCGGATGGACGCACTGCGTCAGGACGCGGATAAGCTGGGTGAGATTGTCTATAACGCGGTCGAGAGCCTTGCCGGGACGAAGTTCGGTAAACCGGTCATCTGGCCCGAAGACTCGCGGCTGGTGCGCGATACCAATGCGCTCAAACTGGTCATCGCACCGCCCAACGCCTACTACCGGGAGGACGATCCCGACATGCGGGCGCAGATGTTCATCGACGGCATTCTCCGCAGTGCAGGCGACAAACACCGTCAGTTCCGCAATACCGTGATTTTTGTCCTGCCCACGCCCGACGGTTACGCCAATATGGAACAGGCAGCCATTCGCCTGATAGCGCTCGAAGATATCGACACGGCGACCGGGCGCACGCTGAAAGATCATGTCCGCGAAGAACTCCGCTCACAGCTTGCAGCGGCACGGGTGGGTCTGCCCTCCGCCATTTGGGGAGCGTACATTATCACGGCGACCGCTGGCAAGAACGACGAACCCTGGATCACGTGGGAGAGTGGCATCAAGCCGTATCGCCAGAACGACACGCTCGCACAGCGCGTTTGGGATCGCTTGACCGACGGGGAGCGTTTGCTGGAGAAGTTCTACGCCGACTATCTGGCGCGAGGCAGTGATGCACGTTTCGCCTACCTGTGGCCCGCCGATCAGGATGCGGTCAAGACGCAGGATTTGTGGGATGCGTTCGCCCGCTACGACTATCTACCCATGCTTGCCTCTCAGCGCGTCTTGCAGGACACCATTGCGGAAGGCGTGCAACGCGGCTTATTCGGATACTGCACAGGCAGTCCGCTCAAGCCGGACAAAATCTACTTCGACGAGCGCATGTCAGCCGATCAGTTCACCATCAGCGAATTCGCGTGGCTGATCAATGCGGAGCGTGCGCGTCCGCTGCGTTATCCCCCGCCGCCAGAACCAGTCTATGTTCCCGGCAGTGATGCTGTTGACGTTAACTCAAGCGCAGACGACGAAGTACCAACCGGCACAATCGACGACGATACCCCGCCGCGTGGCATTGTCCGCTACGATGGCGTGAATGTCGAAATCGAGTTGAATCCGCTGGACTGGCGTCAGTTCTATAACTCGGTCATTCAACCGCTGGTGGCAAAAGGCGCAAACGTCAACATTCGCGTCAGCCTGAATGCCACTCACGCAGAAGGCATGGATTTGGACTTCATCGAATTGAGCATTAAAGAGAGCGTCGTCCAGATCAGCCGCACTGCACGGGTGAGCGTCAATCCTAAGCAGTAGACGGGGTTCGCTGCCAACCCTGTTCTATCCGCGTCGCACGCCATTGGCGCTCCCTTGCAGGAGCGCCAGCATCGCTGCGCGATGCCGAATACGCCCTCGCCGCGCAATGCAGACCGTGTAACGGCTGCATCAGCGGGTCGTCGCCCAATTTTGTGGCGGCGAAGGCGTATCGCCAGCTAAAAGCTGGTCACCTC
>JACSRG010000303.1 GCA_014879865.1 Anaerolinea sp. | reverse complement strand
GTTCCCGTCGGTGATGGGGCACGCCCGCGAGATCAAGTTCCAGCAGGAGGAGATCAGCAAGCGGCATCCGGGTGACCTCATCCGCGATGAGGAAGGACTGTGGTTTGTCGGCGATCTGGCGCTCGCACAACTCCCACCCGGTGAACTGCTGCGCTTGCGGGGGAGAACCGCGAACGAGGCCCTCATGGGGAATGCCTTCCGGCTGCGGCTGGCAAAGGTCGCGATCGGCAAGCTGATGCAGGGGATGTGGAACCGGGATATCGTGCACATCACGATTGCGACAGGGCTGCCGACCGATCATATGCGGGATGCGGGTGAACTGAAAGCGGCGCTGCTCGGGCAGCACATGATCCAGACGGATACAGCGGAAGTGGTTGCTAACGTGACTGAGGTGATGGTCATGCCGCAGCCGTATGGCACGATTTATGCCAACACGCTCACAGAGAGCGGGGAAATCAACCGCCAGCATACCTATCGACGCACGGGCGTGTGTGATGTGGGAACGTACACCGTTGATCTGGCGCTGGATGACGAAGGCGAGTATGTCGATGCGGAGAGCGGGAGCGTCGAGAGCGGCGTGTACACCGCGCATGAACGGATTGCCGCGGCGTTGGAGCGGGATTACCGCCAGAAGATGCCGTTCAAGATCGTCGAGGAGGTCTTGTGCGAAGGCGTGTTCCGCGCCAACGGAGAGACAATCAGCTATCACGCGGTGGTCGATGAAAGTTTACAGACGCTGCGAAGTGCCACGCTCAACCTGATGAGCGAAAAGTGGCAGCGCGGCGCGACGGTCGATGTGATCTACCTGTCCGGTGGCGGTGCCTACCTCATTTCGGATGAAGTGAAGTCGGTCTATCCACAGACGCAGGTGGTCACGAACGCACAGCTCGCCAATGCCCGCGGTTATCTCCATTACGCCCGTTTTGTCGCCCGTTCGTCGTAGTCGAGAGCAAAGAGGGGATGTCGTACCAGAACGGACAGGGATCGGACAGGGGCGGACATCCCCAAAGGGAGTGGGAGTGATGGCGAAGAGCAAGCGGGTGACCGCCACGGCGAAATTGACGCCGAGCGAAGACAGCGACCTGATCGCGTGGTGGAACAGCATCCCACGCGGGAGCCGCAATGCGGTCTTGAAAGACGTGATGCGCGACTATCTCGAACGCAATCGGGGCGGGTATCGACCGGTCCTGCCGAGGAACGTCCCCCAGCCGTTTGACCCGAAACGCTTCACGCAGATCAGCGAGGACACGGCGTGGATTCGCGCGGCGCTGATGGACTTGCCGGGGTATCTGGAGCGGGTGATGCAGTTGGTCAGCGCACAGGCTGCGTCCGCTCCCCCTGCCGCTCAGGCAATCGGGACGAAGGGTGCCGTGAACGAGGATGCTGCCGCCCGGTGCGAAGCCCGGATGAAAGGGAAGCAGTGGTAATTAGGGTGAATACGCGCAGTCTAAACAGGCGCATGAGCGCTCCGCTGCTAGGGCTGCTGGCGCAGCCCGCCTCGTTGGGGAATCCCCAACGAGGCTCGCATGACCCGGGCGTTGTTGTGCTAGAAGAGGTCACACCGGGTCATGCGAAGCCAGCTAAATCGCTGGCTGCTCAAGCGCCGCAGGG
>JACSRG010000312.1 GCA_014879865.1 Anaerolinea sp. | reverse complement strand
TCGAATTTCTGCGGCGGTGATCAGCGCAAGCTGCGCGTATGCCGGGCTGCCGTAGCGCCGCGCGGTGAAAACGGGCGTCAGCCGATCCTGAATGCGCTGGCGCTGCGCCTTGCTCACGATTCCTTCCAGCGCCGTATCCGGCTGACACTGGTAGCGGCGCGGCGTCTCCGAGCCGTCGGCAACGTAGCTGAAGCGAACACAACCTGTCTGCCGCCGCTGGCTGATGACGGGCGCGTTGAAAATCACTTCGGATGCCAGCGTGAGTTCGCGAACGTGAACTGCTCCGAAAATCGTCACACGTTCGAGCGTGGTACGCGGCGCGGGCTGCTTGCCGTTGACGTTGCCCGCCAGTGCGGGGCGCGTATCCGGTGAGTCGATGATGCTGTCGCGCACGGTCAGCGTGTTGACCGCCTCCGGGATTTGCAGCCAGCCAGTAATGCAGTATTCGATCTCGATTTCGAGGTCGTCGTTGCCGTCGCGTACCAGCAAGCTCGGCTGATCGGCGTGCAGGGGTTCGCCGTCCTCGTCCAGCGCGCGCCCCGGCACGAGCGTGCAGTGCTTGAGCGTCAGCCGTTTGACCGGGCTGTTCGCAGAAACTTCGACGTGTCCTTCGATCACCAGCCCATCGAGCGTGACCTGTGCGGGTGCATTCGCGCCGATTATCACGTTCCCCCGGATCACCGGACGCTGGCGATCCGCTGCCAGCAGGGTGAGCGCGAGTTCGGGGCGTTCGACTTCGACCGGCGGCGGGGGCTGGTTGATCGTCACATTTTCGACAAACGTGCGGCTGCTGCTGATGATAACTTCGACCGGGTCGAGGGGTGTCGCCGCCCAGTTCGCCAGCGCCGTGCCGATCCCTGTGCCGACCGGCAGCGGCGTGGGAAGCTCCAAGCGGCGCACTTGCAGATGTTCGCGCCGGTACGAGCCGCCGCCGAGGTCCGCACTGAAGCCGTAGCTGTAGTAGGCGCGCACCGAGTCGGGGCGGACGGGTTCTTTCCCGGCGGCGAAGGTGAACCGTCCCAGCGCCACATCGACGCCGACGCGAATCCCCGGCTTATTCGGGCGATCCCAGTCGCGGAGGTTCATACACTCGACTGCCTCCGGCTCGATGCGCACATTGTCGGCAAAGATCGAGATGCCTTCGGGTGTTCCGGCTGTACCACTGGCGGGGTAATAGTCGGTCTTGCGGAAGTAAAACGCGGTCGGGCGGATCGGGCTGTTGACGTGGATTTCCGTCGCCAAACCGGTGTCGTCTGTTTCGCGTTCCGCCATGTTGAAGATCGGCGCGGGGTTTCCCAATGGGCTGAAATGGTAGCCATGCGGGTGCGCCGTCGAACGCCGCGCGTTCACGCCCTCCAAGCGGTAGCTGCCCAAGCGCCAGATGAAGAAGCCGATGTTGGGGATGTTGTGCCAGCCTTCGGTGCGCGTCATCGGACGCACATCGGCGCTGTGGCTGAAGGTATCGAAGCCCGTCTGGATGCGATCCAGCGCGTCGATGTCGCGCACGTCCACCGTGCCGACTACCGGACGACTGAGCTCGCCGCGCCCTAACACGGGCGGAATCGCTGCGACTTGGAACGAGACGCTTTGATCACGCAGGTGATTCATGTTCTGCGTCCACGTCATGATGTCGAAGAAGGCGACGGCATGGACTGACCAACCGGTGACGTAGCGCGCGAGTTCTTCGAGCATGGGCAGCGTACCTTTACGCCGCCGGAAGTAGATCGTCCGGGCGACATCAGCGCGCGGACCACGCAGCACCGGATAAATCGGGATGCTGCCGATCAGGTCGCCGATGTACGGAATCACCCAATCGGCGCACGTTTCGATAAAGTAGTCGTCCCACAGATCGGCGATGTTGTCCTGCACCACGTTCGCCTGCTGCGCAATGATGTTGAGCAGCGCCCGCAGCGGATAGCCGCGCGCCGCGTCGTCGATCTGATAAGCGGATGGGAGCAGCCCCCATAAGTCAATCGGATTCATAGGCTCGGCTCTTGGCTTTCGTTTATGATCAGGGTTTGCAGGACGATGAGCTGACCACTATCTGCCGCAATCGCGGACTGCACCGCCGCATTTTCTGCCGCGCGGCTCACGCGAAGTCTTCGGCGCGTAACGGTGGGCATGGGCGCGGCTGTGGTTTTGCCGAAACGGTCAACATCGACGGCGATCACGCCGGGAACATCATGCATGACGCGGTACAGATCGCTCAAATACACGGGACGCCCAAGATCGAGGTTGTCGAAGGCGAAGTAGGCTTCGAGCGCATCCTGCACCGCCTGTTTGACGCTCTCGGCGATATACTTCGGCGTATCGATGATCAATTTGGCTTCCAAGCGCACCGGGACGGGCGTGTAGTTCGCCAGCACCATGCGGCGATTCGGGTCGCGGCGCGCGTTCAAGTCCGCCAGCAGGTTGTTGTAGGTCGGTCCGCTCGCGTCGATGTCCGCGCCGTTGTCGCCTGCGACGGTCAAATGCACGTATTGATCTTCGCCATCCCACCGGATCGCCGCGCGGGCTTTCGCAACCCCGGCGAACTCGCGGGCGGCGTCCTCGAAGTCACGCAGCGAGACGATCCGCCCGAACGTGCGGACGGTGTTCGGCGCGTTGGTGCGGATGGCTTCCGCGCTTTCCGGTTCAGCACCGCCTTCCGAGGGCAGGGGGTTGACAACGCTTTTGACGCCGAGCGGGCGATCTAGCAGCGTCTTGATCGTCCCGGCGGGCACGTTGCCCGCTTCGCCGATCCCGTGCCGGTAGGTCGCGGTAACGTTGCCGCGTCCGGTCGGGAGGCGCTGTCCGGTCACGCCGTCGCCGAAGCGCACCGTCACCTTGCCGTCCTCGTCGGGCAGCGCGGTGTAGATGGTATCGGCGCTGTCCTGACCGTAGAAACTGCGCACGGCGTCCCAGCGCACAGCATTCACGCGGACTTCCAGCGTGCTGGCAGCGCCGTTGGGCGCGCCCGCCTGCGGCACGTAGGTCACGGGGAACTTTTGCAGCGTGAAGGTCTGGAAGGCTTGCGCGGCGTCGCCATTGCCGAGGACTTCGCTGACGCTTTCGCCGTGCGTCGCTTCGACGACGTTGGCGTAAATCTGGAGCGTCGCGCGGTCGTATTCGTGTTGAAGCAGATCGAGGAAGCGCAGACGGGTGTTCGCGCCGCGCAGTTCGGTCTCGGCGAGGATGGCGAGTTCGCTGACCGCTTTGCCCTTGTCGAAGCCTACCAGCAAAATCGGTCGCTCACGTTCCAACTCAGTAACATCGCCGACCACGTCGATCCAGTCTTTCGGGAAGGTCGGGTCTTCGGGCATCCCGCCGAATGGCAGTTCCTCCTGACCAAAATAGACCGCCACGCTCGGCGTCTGCGCTTTGAAACTCGGCAGGTTTTCGTCGGTGTCTACGTTCAGCCGCGTGATCTTCCCGCTGATCATGAAATCGGCGCGGGTCTGGATGGTCGTCTCGCGCACGCGGTACAGCTCCTCGTAGGTCGGGCGCTGTAAGACCACCCACTGATCGACGACGATGGTCGGGTAGACGGCGTCCAGATCGATGACCTTGCTCGGCGAGTCCTTTTCGAACTCCCAGCGCGTCGGCAGTGCGGGCAGGGTTTGCCCCGGTTTCGCGACAATCGCCGTCGTCGTCGTGACCGTCTGCGTCTCTCCGGCTTCGTTAGGCACGATGATTGTCACCATCGTCGTCTTGACGTCGAATTGATGACCGAGCGCCTGCCGCTTGGCGATCTCCGGCAGCGTGCTCCAATCCGGCGCATTGAAGCCGAACAGCGATCCGCGCTGACGCATGACGTAGACTCGTGGATTCTTCGACGTGGGTGACACGTTGAGCCGCGCCGCGCCGAGCCGCCGGTTGAGCGTGACCTTCGTCAGTTCCGGCAGATAGTCGATCTGCGTGACGTAGCGAAAATCCCAGTTCTCGCTGCCCGCATCGCCAGTCGGCGTCGAGTCGAGCGTGTCGCCGCGTTCATCGCCGACGATCAACAGGGCGTCGCCGACTTTGAGCGCGCGCACCTGCCCGGTCAGGTAGATCGCCTCGGTGCCGCGCCGCAAGACCTGTTCTCTGGTCGTGACCGGCGTGAGGCGATTCCATGTGTGACGGGCGAGGCGTTCCTCAATCGTCTCGAACTTCTGCGGCTTCTCGTCCTGACCCGGCACGCTTTGCACGCGCAGCCCGGTCTTGATGCGCGTTTCGGGGCTGGAGGGCGTCGGAGCTTGCAGCGTAAACGCGAGATAGGCAGTCGCGGCGACGCCGGGTGCGGGCTGATAATCGAGCAGCGCCGCCAAGCGCCGCAGCGAGTCGCGCCAGCGCGCCGTGCGCAAATAGGCTTCATTCGCCGTGCGTTCCTGATAAAACGTCAGGATGTCGGCGATATACGCCCACATGTCGATCAGCGCGATGCCGAAGTCGTCGTCCTGCCGTGCCGTCCAATCTGCCAGCGGCTTCTTGCCCTCGACTTTCTCGAAGGCGATGCGAGTGAGCATCGCCTGCCGGAAGGTCGCGTAGGTGCGAATGCGGTAGAGAATCGCGGGCAGACCGGGGCGATTGGTGATCACAGGCGCTTCGACGCTGATCGCGGGCTGGCAGGCGTCACAGTCATTGGTCATTGTCCACCTCGCACGGTGATGTTGAGGATGCCGTTTTCCGGGAAGCTCGGATCGTTGTCGAGACGGATGATCTCCAAGCGTCCCGCGTCGATGTAGCCGCGATCAAGGTTCAGGCGGGTTGCCGGGAGCGATGGTTCGCGATCCGCCTCGTAGCGGCGGGCGAAGCGCGTCACCTTGACCGACTCGACCCCCGGCACACGCTCGACTGCGGCGAATAATTGGCTCAGGTAGAGCGGTTGGTCGAAGGTGAAGTTATCCGGGTGGAAGAAGCCGAGGCTGCCATCGGCGAAGCGCTGATTGCTCAGCGCCGCGTAGAGCGCCTGCTCGACATCCGCCGGGAAGTAGCCCGCCGCCGCGCACACGTCGAGGTCGATCATCAGCGGCACGAAGATCGGTTCGTTGATCTCCAAATCGTAGCCCGCCAGCGTCACCTGATAGACCCAGTTGCGCACGCTGTCCTTGAGTTCGTCGGACGGCACATTCGCGTTCTGCGGGTCGATGTTGATGAAAACGGTATGCCAACTGCCCGTCCAGCGGAAGGTCGCTACGGCGTTGCGAACCTGCGGATGCTTTTTCGCAGCGAGCGCGTAATCTTCCTCGGTGACAGCGCGGTAGCTTTCGGCATGGAAGGCTGCCGGGGCGGTCTGCTTGACCGATTCCATACCCTCCGGGTCAGTGCCGCCCCATGCGGGGATCGGGTTGCGCACCGAAATGATGCTGGCGAGCGGCGGGGCTGTCGTGTCGTTGATAAAGCACAGCAGCGTATCCGCGCCGACGTTGCCCACACGACCCACGCCGACCCGGTAATCGACCGTGAGCGCCGCGCCCGCCGAGGGCATCAAGCCGAACTGGTTATCGCCAAAGCGAACGAGTGCGCGGTTGTCGTTATCCGTTTCGACGACGAAATCCTGCGCGAAGCGATCACTCGCCAGCAGATCGGGCATGACGGCGCTCCATGCGAACGAGCGCGCCGCTGCTCCTTCGCCGACCGTTTCCAGCAGGTTGATCACCGCTGGACGCGCCGTGCGCGGGGTGAGCGCTTGCAGCGCTGTGACCGGCATGGACGACAGGTCGGCGGCGGGCAGGTAGCCGAGCGGGGCTTGCGCCAGCGAGAAGCGGTAGCCGCTCAAGCTGGGGGGCAATTCATACAGCCCGCTGGTGACCAGCTTTTGCGGATCGGGGATAGCGTGCGCTTCCTGTATTGTGCGTCCGTGATACGCCGCCACCAGATTCCCGCGCGCAACGCTTACATTGCGAAGCTGACGCCCTTCGCGGTCTTGAGTAGCGATGCATACCGGGAACTTGAGCGCGTCCCCGGCGCTCCATTCGACTCGCGAATAGGCGCGTCCGGTCAGCACGTCGAGCGCCGATTCGACCTTCGTCAGCCGCACGACCTGTCGATGCGTCACATCGCGATCCGCCGCTGCGCCGGTGTCCGGGCTGAGCACTTCCTCGAACAGCAGGTAATCCCCGGCGTTGAGCGGAAGCGCGCAGGCGTAGTCGATGTCCTCGCCGGGGTCGTGCCAGCACGCGAGTTCAGCGCCCGTCGCGCCGCGCGGCAGATAAGCATCATCATTTTCCCAAGCGTAAATCTCAATCGTGTTCAATAACGGATGTAAGTTGATCTCGGCATAGCGTTCGCGCAAATCGACCTGATCATCCTGCCGCAGCAGCACCTCGAAGACGGCGTCCGCTGTGTCGAGCGCCACCGACTTGAGCGCGAGATCGTCGGAGAGGGCAGGGGAGGTGAACGGCAGCGCATTGGGCGGCGTCATGACCTGAATTTTGCTCAGGGTGTTGCCGCTCAGATGAACTTCGGCGATCACGGTGAAATGCACGAACGTCATCGCGCTCATGCCGTCGTGCATGGCATAGTCGATCAGGCGGGCGTGACGGCGCACCGAAATGCGCTGGCGCGCGGTCTCCAGATAGGCTTCATTGGCGACCGCGTCCTGATAGTAGCTCAGGCGGTCGCCGACATAGGCGAACATTTCCAGCAGCGACATACCGAGGTCGGCTTCGCGCCGCTCCGTCCAGCCGGGGATGATCGTCGGCAGGAAGTCGATCAGCGCTTGGCGGAAGCTGTCGTAATCCTTCGCCATGTAGTCGATGGGCGGGGCGGTCAGCACCTCCGGTGGGCAGTCTTGGCGCGGCTTGCAGTCGAAGCGGCTCGGACAGCCCGCCTTGAAGTTGAACGAAATTGTCTGGAAGAACGGATCAATATCCCCATGCTTGATCGTCAGGGTGTAGTCGGAAAAGTCGCCGGGACGATCTACACGGATGCGCAGATGATCGCCATCGCGCGTCACGTTGGTGATTTTGATGTCGGTCTCGCGCACGCCGCCGCCGATGGTGATGTTCGCCCGCTGATCCGGCTGTTCCAGTGCGTCGAGCAGCTTGCCGACCTTCGCCAAGAGATCAGGCGTGTCGGCGGGGTCTTCGGCGGGCGGTGCCGGCGGCATGAAGTAAACGCGCAGCACGCGCTGATTCGCTGCTGCGGGTTCGGTATCGACCTCCAGATAGTCGATCCCGTTGAGCTTCGGGTGCTTTTGGACTAGATTGCGCCGCGCGTCGCTGTCGAACACTGCGCTGCTGGTCATCGTCTCCCCCTTACAACGTCGTGAACTCGTCGGTCTGGCGCTCGCCCGTATCGAGGCGGATGTACTCAATCGTGATTAACAGCCGCTCATGCTGATTCTCTACGTCCACACGCACGACGGTGATGGCGTTCGCCAGCCAGCGCTGCAGCGCGCTTTTCACCTGTAGCTGAGTCGCCGCCGCGACCGAGTCGCTGTTCGGCTCGAACAGCAGCGCCGCCAAGCCGCAGCCGAAGTCCGGGCGGTTGACCCGTTCGCCGGGGCGCGTGAACAGCACTTGATAGATCATGTCGCGGACGTGATCATCTTTGCTCGTCGTGCCGACGCGCCCGCGCCGGTCGATGTCAAACGGGTAGTCGATGTAGCTTGGCATCGGCTTAAGTTCCTTTCACGCGCGGCTGAGGCGCGATGATGATGACCGTGCCCTGTACAATCTGCTCGGCGCTTTTGCACAAACCGACACTGCTCTGCGTGAGGACGGCTTGCCCGCCAATCGTCAGCCGCACGGTCGGCGCTTGCCATTCGACGGTCAAGCAGGGCTGCGGTTTGCCCGGTGGCACGGTGAACGGGCAGCCGACCACCGTGAACACGTCGGCTTGGAGTAGGGCGAACGCGCCGCCCACTTTGACGCGCACGTTCGTTGGGACGGGCATGACCGTACCGCCATGCGGACACATGAGCGTGACGCCTTGCTGTAAAATCGCGGGCATCTTACATCACCTCCAATGCCGAACCGTTAATCGTGACCGACGCTGCCCCAAGCTCGATCTTCTGCCCGTTGTTGTCGATGGTGATGCTGCTGGCTTCGAGCGTGATCTTGGGTCCGTTGTTGTCCACCGTGATGCTTGAGGCGTCGATGATGATGTTCGCGCCGCCGCTCTGCGTGACGTGAATGCCGTCGTTGTCCAGCAGAATCGCCGAGCCGTCTTTGTGCAAGACCTCGATCTTTTCTTCGCCCGATGTGTCGTCCAGCGTGATCGTGTGCGTATCGGTCTTGATGATTTTGATGTCAGGGTTGGGGTCGTTGGGGAGCTGACCACTTGCCCAGAAACAGCCCGTCCAGACGGGCGACGACAAACTGCCCGCCTCAAACTCGATCCACACGTTCGCGCCGACGGGCGGAATCATGTAGAAGCCGATCCCGTCACCCGCGTAAGGGACACATGGCAGCGCCCATCCACTATCCAACTCGCCAAATACGGCAGGCACACGCGCGCGGATGCGTCCCATGTTGTTCGGGTCTTGGTTATCGCTGACCTGTCCCCGGTATTTGCCGTAAAAGCGCTGCTGTTCCTCTGGCATGATCAGCCGTTCTCCGTCGTAAAGTCTTCTTGACCTGCCAAGCCGGTCGCGTTGCGCCGCAGCGTGAACGACTGTGTGTAGTCCACGCCTTCGATGATGTGCTGCACCCGTTCGACCAGATACGCGCCGCTCCACGCGCGCCCGACTCCCCGCACGAGGATCGGATGCTTGGCGCGAATGATCCCGGCGTAGGACTGCGTATTCACCGAGCCTTCCGCTTTGAGCGCCAGCGCCGAACGATCCGTGACCGCTTGGGCGAGGCTTTGCAGTTCGCCCGTGACCGACAAATCCGCCCCGTTGATCAACACGCGGCGCGGTCGATCCGCCGGGAGTGATGCCGATCCACCGAGCGCGGGCGCGGCGATCTCGGTGACTTCGGCGGGCTGCGTCTCGTTCGAGTCGGCGTCGAGGTTGTTGGCGACGGCTTGCGCCGCACGCAGCATATTGAACTGCACCTTAAGCGATTCGACGTTGCTTTCCACGCCCAAGCCGACCGACAGCACACCCTGCGGCGTCTCGTCGTAACGCGGCTTGTGGAAATGTCCCGTGACTTGTCCGCTGGCGGCGTCTACGTCTACATAACAGTCGTAACCGTTGCGCTGTGCCAGCATCTTCAAGAACTGAATATCCGTGCCGCGCTGCATAACCGCCATGACCGCTTCCGAGCGCGTCGGCTGCGAGGAGTCTACGTCCGAGGTGAAACCGTATTCGCCAAAAATTGTGCTGGCGATGTCGCTGTCCGCCATATCGACCCACGAGCGCATTTTTTCTTCGAGGCTCATCAGGACGGAGGGATCGAAGGCGACGACATTCATAGTCGTCTGCGTCGGGTCATTGCTGAATTCGGCGTTCACGTCCACCACGTAACCCTCGTACACGGCTTTACTTGTATTCGCGCCGACGTTCACGGTCAGGCGGAGCTTAGTCAGCCGCCCGAACATGCCGTCGTCGAGGATTTCCCAGCCGCTTGCATCCGCCTTGACCTTCGTCGTAAAGGTCAAGCGCATGATGTCCGCCAAGCTGACGTGCTCCTCGATTTCCAACCGCTTGAGCCGCCCCAGAACGCCCGGATCAATCGCGGCGTCATCGACGGTCAGGCTGTACGCGACGCTCGTCATGACTGCGACTCCGGGATGTCGATTTTGCGCCCGATCTGCGCTTCCAGATCAGCCGGATTCATCGCCTCGTTCGCGTCGCAGATGCGCCAGAAGCGTTCCGGCGCGCGGAAATAGAAGTAGGCGATGTGGTCAAGGCGTTCGCCCCGGCTGATGATGTGCCCGACCTGCGCGGGCGTATCGGGGATGAAGCGCGTCGTCTTGTAGCGGACTTCGCGCCCATCTGAGCCGGTAATCGTCGCTTCAGAGACGGTGGCGTAACGACTGCTCTTGAG
Organism: Anaerolinea sp.; assembly: GCA_014879865.1. Taxonomy (GTDB): domain Bacteria; phylum Chloroflexota; class Anaerolineae; order Aggregatilineales; family Phototrophicaceae; genus Flexifilum. The sequence continues at coordinate 131 of JACSRG010000312.1, read as the reverse complement.
AAACATCCTAAGCCCCCTCGGTATTCAGTCCGTGCGTTTGCGTAGGCGCGCCGCCGCCGTAAAAGCGGTTCGCCAGCCGTTCTTTTTCTTTCTGGTACGATACAAAGGCGTCGATGCCGCTGCTGCCCGCC
>JACSRG010000013.1 GCA_014879865.1 Anaerolinea sp. | reverse complement strand
ATCCGAAACATCGACAGCGGCAAAAAAGTGCAGTGTCCCGCGATCATCCAGATGGTTCGGCACATAGACACCGTTGCGGTCAATCGGGATGAGATTTTCCTCCAGCGTGACGGGCAGCGCCGGGTCATCGGTGATACGCGGCAGCGGCGCGTCGAAATCTTCGGTATCCCAATCCCAACCGAAGTCGAAATCCGTATGTTCGCGCTGAGTATTATCCTGCGTCATACCTTCGGTGTTCCCTTTGGTCATCGGTCACTCCTTTGGGGCATCAAGCGAACGGGAAAATCGCGTCCGGCACGACCGCGCTCAACGATGGTGAACTGCCCATCAGTGACGAGCGCGACCGCCGCCCGGCGGATGAGCAGCCGCAACGCCCCGGTGCGATCCACCTCAAGCCGCTGCGCCAGTCGTTCCAACCGCGTCTGATCGTCGCTTGAGAGGCGCAGCGAGAAGTTCTTCGAGCCGCTTTCTTTAGAAGCATCACTCATAGGTCGATCTCCCATTCGCTGCGGGCGTAATCCGCCAAATCCTGCGCAGCATCCGGTTCGAGCGGCAGCCCGCGTTCTGCCTCCCACAAATCGCGCTGGTCGGTCGCCAGCGCCATGCCTTCAGCGGTCTCGAAGGCGTGTTCAATACCGTCGCGCTCGACCACATTGAGCAGGTATTCGGCGGCATCATATGCCTTATCCCAATCGCCGGGGACGCATGGCGCAAGCTGCGCCTCCATTTCGCCCGTATCGGGATTGCGACCGAGCGAAAGGATGCTGGTGACGGCATGGTTCGGATCGTCTTTGTCGGGCTGAAACACACCGATCCAGTACGCCGTTCCTGTCTCCGGGTCGATGAACGGCGGCGGGTCGGCATCCGGGTTGAATCCATCAGTGGCGATACCGATGTCGCGCAGCGCCTTGAACGCGGGTGACTCGACCGATTCAGCAGGCGCATCCATGTCGTCTGCGAACAAGGCATCCAGATCAAGATCGTCCGGCGGGAGGTCGGGCGCATCGAGCGAGCGCATATCCTCATAAGCGGCGTATTCCACGTCACTTGCACCGCGCCACTCCGGGACGGGTTCGCCGCGCTCGATGGCACGTTCAGCCGCCCGTTCATAGGCGAAGTCCGTTAGTTGAAACGGCAGCAGCCGCTGATCGTGAATCTCGCCCTGAAGTTCATGATAGAAAGTGGCAGCTTGGTCGAGATTGTCAAACGCGCCGATCTCCAGATAACTGCCGCCCAGATCACCGGTGTGGACATTGGCGTACAAGTCAATCGCGCCGATGCTGTACCGCTCACTGTCAAGTTCGGACGCGGCACGGTCGACGGCGATGATCCCGGCATCGTGCCAGCCCCAGCCCGTATCACTGTCATATGTCGGCGCGCCGGGTGCAGGTACACTGACCTCATCCGCTACAGGTGATGTGAACGGATCGAACGGATCATCATCCGTCAGGTAGTCGAAACTGTCCCCCGTGAACAGATCAGCGTGAAACGGATCGTCCGGCATCGAGAAATCGAGTTCCGGCGGTTCGTGGATTTCATCCCAGTTGAGAGGCGGTGGCATCTCGTTCATCGGTTACACCTCCTCCGCCGGACGCAGCACGACCGGCTTGTGTTCGCCAACGGTA
>JACSRG010000322.1 GCA_014879865.1 Anaerolinea sp. | reverse complement strand
CCGATCTGGTAATTGATCGAGTCGCGCAGGCTGGCATCGAGCGTGCTCGCTAGGGATGCTGTGAAACCCGTCAGGCTGAGGGTGAAGCCCATCATCAACAGGGTGCCGCGATAGCGATCCAGCGACCGGGTCAGTTCGCGCAGCGCCATGAGCAGACTCAGGCTGCGGGTCAACGTGAGCAAGCGCGCGCCAATCCCAAGTAGAAATGGATAGATGCGCAGAAACAGCAGCGTGAGCGCCAGCGAAAACAGCGTCGGCGCGCCCAAGGTGAGCGGATCGCTGAACGGATCTGCCACTGCCGTGGTCAGCCCGCCGGATCGGGTCAGCGCGAAGAGGATGTAGACCGCCGGTATGAACAGCAGCACGTCGAGGTAAGCGCGCTGCCACCATGAGCGCCCTGAGCGCACCGGAGATGGACGCACGATGCCGTGGCGGGTGGAGCGCCACGAGAACCACAAGCCGCCGCCCGCTGCGCTGAGCGCGGTCACCGCGCCGACGAGCAGGGTCTGCGCGGTATAAGCGACCGCAAGCCGCCCGCCGAGGTTTTCGAAGCGCAGAAACGATGACGTTTGCCCGACCACCTGCACCACCGCCGGGCTGATCACCAGCGCAAGTCCGAACGCCGCGCCCGCCAGCACCAGCCAGCCAACGGCGTGGATGAGCAGCACCACCCGGCGGCTCATCCCCCGCGCAGCCAGCACTGCATCTTCATCCGCCTGCCGCCCGACGAGCAGCCCGGCGACCAGCATGACGAAGTACAGTGTCAGCCCGCCGACGGGCAGGCTGGTAATTGCCAACTGTGCGGTCAGGCGCTCGACTTCGGTGTTGAAGGCGCGCAGCCCCGCGACGGGCGATACATCCGACCGAACGCCGGGAATCTGGTTGCTGGCGTCGCGTTCCGCCGCCTCGATGCGGTTGAGGAGCGCGGACACATCGCCCGTTTTCACGCCGCCACCGTCAAAGATCACGCCCCAATCTGCCTCTTCGACCGGGGCTGCCAGTGCACTCGTCGCACGCCAGAAATCGTCTCGCGCGACGAGCAGTGCCGTTTCAAAGAAGCGTGGCGGCAGCAACCACGCGGGATCGTTCGGGTTGACCGGACGCCATGTCGCCGCAACGCGCAGTTGAATCGTCCCGCCGCCGGGACGGGACACGCTGAGCAGATCGCCTACCTGCACGCCCATAGTCTCGAATACGCTGGCGGACAGCAGCACAGGGATAGCCTCTTCCGTTGCCGGCGTACCACCCCACGCGCCAGCGACAATCTCGATCAGATGCTCTGCGCCTGCCAGCGCGCCTAACGTCAATCCACCGAGGTTGTAGCCTTCCGAGTTCACTGTCCACACGCCCGCGCCGACATATTCGGTGAGCTGGGCGGTCGGCAGCGCGATGTTCGCCGTGAAGTCGTGCTGCATGTACGTGCTAGCCGCCTCAAATTGGCTCTGGCTGATGTTCCCGTTCCACACGCCGAGATAGCGATAGCGGAAGTTGAACGGCGGTTCGCCGAGACGCGACGCCAGCAAGCCCGTATTGACCGCATCGACGTAGAGGATCAGGCTGACAGCCAGCGTCACCGCCGCCAGCAGCCCGACCAGCGTCCACAGGGCGAGACCGCGGTGCTGCCACAGCCGTTCGACCGCCAGCCGCAGCAGGTCGAACGGGTAGGTCAAGCTGCGTCGGGCAGTGAGTCGGGCTGCCGGTTCGCTCAGGTTCGTCGCCTCCGTGGATTGGACTAAACGCATAGGGTTGCATCCTCAACGTGACCGGGCAGACGTCGTGCGACTCACTGAATTACGCCAATCGCCGGACCAAACATCGACGACATTTCCGGATCGACGGCGCTCGCGCAGGTTTGCAGATCAGATTGGTAATCCATGGGATTGGCGGCATCGTAGGGCGGCAGCGCAGCAGCACAGGCTTGAAACGCTTCGACCTTCGCTTGCGCGTCTGTCAACGCCGTGAGCAGATCGGCATCGTGCAGCACATAGTCGTCAAAGGCGGCGTCGAGCCACCGGCGCGTAATGAAATCACCCATCAGCGACAGTTCACCCGTGAACGGCGAGGGGATGATCACCGTGTTCGGGTCTTGCATGAGCGCATCGAATCTGGTGTAGAAGTCGAGGGCGCTTTGCCCGGCGTTGGCGAGCAGCGCCGGGTTGCTGAACTGCGAACGCAGCGCGGGCATGCTCCCAAACAATTCCGGATGTTGGGCAAGGAAGCCGAACAAACGATAGCAGGCGTCCGGGTTTTGGCTGGTTGCGCTGATGTAGCCCGTGCCGATCTCGTAGGACACGGCGCTGTACGCTCCGGTCGGATACGTGGTCATGCGGTATGGGTTTGCGCCCATCTGGCTGTCACCGCCCATTAGCATGAGACCGCCACCGCTGGCTTCGGCGTAGATCGGATCCGGGTTCTCGCCGTCGCCAATCATGATCATGAAACCATTGCCCGCCAGTTCCTGATAGGCGATCAGCCCGTCTTTCGCCATGTCGAGCACGGTACGGATAGCCTCGACTGTCGCCGGATCGGTGAAGTTGAACACGGGCGGCGTTGTCCGGTAGTCGATGGGTAGTCCGCCGTACGCGGCGATCAACATGAGCAGGCTGGAGTCGCCAAAGCCGCGATCCGTGAACGGTTTCTGATCGGCGGGGATCACGGCATCCAGCGCGCGCAGCGCGTCGGCAAACGCGCTGATCGTCCAGCCCGTGCGCGGTTCGGCGATGCCCGCCTGCGCCAGCAGATCGGCATGGTAGTTGAGCAGCGTTGGGCTGATGCTGAAGGGATACGCCCACGTGCGGTTATCGCGCTGGAGCAATGCCAGCGTATTCCCCGCCACATCATCGGGCGAAAACGCGGGGTCGGCGCTCAAAAACGGGTCGAGCGCGAGGATCTTGGTGAGATCGGCGGCGGGCACGGCATTGTAATTCACATAGAAGCAGTCGTTCTGCTCCGCGTAATCGCTCAGAGTGCCGAAGTCCGTCGTGAGCCTCACCGCGCCGACCTGCGGGTCGAGGGCGGCAAATTCGCGCAGCAGGCGTTCCCAGTCGCCAACCTGTGAGGCGAATCCCGCGCTGAACGTAAGTTCAATTTCGCCGGGCGCAAGCACGACCTCAGGAACCGGTGTGGCGACGATCAGCGGAGTCGCCCCACGTACCGCACTCGCGGTCTGGAGATTCGTCACGGCTATCAGTTCCGCGTCACTGAGGGCGGTCACGGCATCTGTTCCATCGGTGACAGCCTTGATTGCAGCATCTAGGTAGTCCGCGTAGCGCAGTTCCGCGTCCGAGAGTGCCTGACCCAGCAGCGCATCGATCTGTGCGGCGATTTGCGGATCGACGAACGCGCTCACTGCGAGTACGAGTGCGCCTTCCTCGGGTGCGGGCGGGGCGCTCGCCACTGGCGGATTCACGCGTGCCGACCGGTAGCCGAGCAGCGCGGACTGGAACGTCGCGCTTTCGGTAAGGAATTTCGCCAGTTGATAGGCTTCGGTCGGGTGAGCGGTGCCGCCGCTGACGGCAAACCCGGTCGTGCTCACGCCGATGCTGCCCCCGGGCAGCGCCACTAGCACTCGACTCACCGCGTCCGGGTTGAGCGGATCCGACCCTAACCCGAAGCTCCCCCCGATCATCATGGGAATGGAGTTATCGACCAGATTTTGCGTGGTGAACGCGCTGACGACGCCTTCGTCCACTAATTCCGCCCACCCTTCCAACAGGGCAGCCAGTTCCGGCGTGTTCAAGCGCGGGTTGCCCGCCTCGTCATTCAGGCTCTGGCGATAGAGCGAGCGCAGCAGGGCAGTGTCATTGCCATTGGTGACCAGACCGGGGATGCTCACCGCACCGCTGCCATCATACTGTGTGAGCGTGCGCGCGGCATGCGCCACATCTTCTAGCGTCCAACTCGCATCGGGATACGCCAGCCCCGCTTGATCGAAGAGCGCGGGATCATACGTCAGCAGAAGCGGTTCGATTTTGGCAGGGAGCGCCCACAACCCGTTATCCCAGCGGAAGGACTCCCACGCCGCGGGGATGAAATCGGCGGGGCTGAATGCCGCATCCGACGAAGCGAGCGGGGTGAGATCGAGAAAATAACCCGCGCGGGTGGCTTCTGGCGACAGACTTTCGCCATCCACCAGCGCGACATCGGCAGCAGCGGCGAGCGCTTCTGCCCCCTGCAAATGTTCGTCGATATTCTCTGCCGCCGCTGTGTAATAGAAGCTGCTGTACGGCAAGTAGACGGGCTGCACCCGGATGCCCGGGTTTTGCGCTTCAAATTCCGCCAGCGCATCATCGACGGGTAGGTTGCGCATAAAATCAGTGAGTGCCAGCGTGATCGTCGTTCCACTTTGTGCCGCCGCGGGCAGCACCGCCGGGGCGGTGAGCGTCACCGCGACCATCAATATCAGCCAATGAGTTTTCCAATGCATGAGCAAGTACCTCCTCCAGTCTATGGGGACAGGATGACTGAGGCGGATTTCATCGGCGTTGCGCCGCGATTACGGTGTCGTAATCAGCATTTGAGGTTAGGGGTTCAGTACCGGGGAGGTGACGAGGCGATAGCCGATCCCCGGTACGGTGAGGATCAGCGCGGGGGTCGCCGGGTCGATCTCGACTTTTTCGCGCAGGCGGCGGATGTGGACGTTGACCGCGCGTTCGCTGTCCATGTCGGCATCCCAGCCCCAGACCGCGTCAATGATCTGCCCGCGGCTGAGCGCTTGATTCGGATGCTGCGCTAGGAACACCAACAGGCGAAATTCGGTCGGCGTGAGCGCGAGGAACTGTGTCCCGCGCCATACCTGCCCGCGCCCGCGATCAATCACCAGATCGGAGACATACAACAAGTCGGCTTCGGCATTGGAAAACTCGCCATAGGCGCGGCGTAACTGCGCCCGCACCCGCGACAGCAGCTCGCGCAGGCTGTACGGCTTTGTGATGTAGTCATCCGCGCCCATTTCCAAGCCCAACACCTTGTCCAATTCGTCGCGTTCGACAGTGAGCATGATGATGGGCTGGCGCAAGCCGGACGCGCGGAGCTGGCGGCAGAAGTCGAAGCCTGAGCCATCGGGCAAACGTACGTCCAAGATGATCAGGTGCGGGAGACTTTCGCGGGCGAACGTCACCCCTTCCAGCCCCTGATCTTTCCACGTAACCGTGTAGCTCTCGCGTGCCAGCCCGTCACGCAGCGAGCGCGCCACGGCTGCATCATCTTCGATGAGGAGGATATGCGCGTTCTTCATACTCATGCCGCTGGAAGCTGTACCACGAAGCGGGTCGCACCGGGCTCGCTGTCCACACTGATGCCGCCGTGATGCGCATCGACGATGGCGCGGATGATCGCTAACCCCAGACCGCTCCCCGGATAGGTGTTGGCGTTGCGCGCCCGGTGGAAGCGGCTGAATAAACCCGCCAGATCGTCGGCGGGAATGCCAATGCCCGTATCATTCACAGTGAGGATGACGCAGTGTTCTTTGCGCACGGCGCTGACCAGCACCGTACCGCCTTCTGGCGTGAACTTGATCGCGTTGTCGAGTAAATTGCCGACTGCGCGCCGCAATTGCAAATCGTCGCCGCGAACGATGAGCGTGCCTTCCGGAACATTCAGCGCGAAGTTCACTCCCGCCTGTTCTGCGCGGGAAGCGTACGTTTCGCTCAGCTCACGCACGATCTGCGCTAGATCGATTGGCTGGAAAGGCGTACTCCGCGTTTTCGATTCAAGGTGAGAGAGATCGAGGAGATTGTTCGTCAGGACTTCCAACCGATGTACTTGCGCGTGCGCCCGGCGAATATAAGCCGTCTGTTGAATGGGGTTTGTCTCGGTTGCTGCCAGTTCGAGATCGGCGCGCAGCGCGGTGAGGGGCGTATGCAGCTCATGTGCCGCGTCGGCGACGAAGCGGCGGAGCGCCGTCACGGTCGCTTCGACTTGCGCCGCCATTTCGTTGAAGGTGGTCGCCAATGCGCCAAGCTCCCCCCGGGCTTTGGAGTCCACGCGGGTGTGCAGGTGACCTTGCGCCATATAGCCTGCGCCTGCGGTCAGCGCCAGCACGGGGTTGGTGATTTGCCGACTTGCCAGCCACCCGATCAGCGCAGCAATAAGCAGCGCGAGCCCGCCCGCGAACACCAGAGCGATCGTCACACTTTCGATGATATGCGCCCCAAACCCCGCACCTTCCGAGAGTTCGACGTAACCGCTTAACGTGCCGTCGAGCGTTTCAATCGGCCAGCGCACAACCTGATCAGACGTGATGCCGGGCGTAACTTCGGCTGCGAGATCAAAACCGTAGGGCGTGCTGGAGACCGCGAAGGTGATGACATCCTGTTGACCAATACTCACCTCATCCTGAACCAGACTGAGTGCCTGTGAAGGTCTCATAGTATCGACTGGCGCGGCTTCACTGTACTCCATATCGATGAGGGGCATGAACTCACCGGACGGGGCTGCCTCGACAATGATCTGACCGACGCCGCCGGTGACATAGGTTCCTTCGAAGGGAGTAGGGTTGGCAAGCATGGTGTCCGTCGTACCCAGCGAGAGGAGCGTTGGGGGCGATCCGCTGTCGGCGACCACATTCCCAGCGGAATCCAGAATACGCACCCGCGCCTGCATGAGAAACGACAGGCTGCGCAGTTGTTCGGCAATCTGCTCACTTGTGTGGTTGGCGCTGCGCAGGCGCTGCACGGTATCGCTGATCACCAGCGCATTGTCTTCCAGATGCAGGCGCTCACGTTCGGCATAGTAGCCGCGCAGCGTCGCCAGCAGCGCCGCGCCGAGGATGAGCGTCGCGATAAACGCTATGCCGACATAGGTGAGTGGCAGTCGCCAGCGAATGGATTGTGGTAACACCGTGATTCCCGCCTCAAGTTGATTTTTCCTGATCATAGCAGATTCCAAGATTACAGACGTTTACGACCTGATTACGGAGTCGTAACCTCAACGGTTGACCGAAAAAGTGCGATGTCTCCATGTCAAATTCCGCGAAATCAGGAACACGATGGCAGCGACAACTGCTTAAGCCGCGAGGTTGAGGCGGCTTACTGCCTTTGGTGACAGGCAGCTTCAGGTTATGGCGTCTGCCGCTCGCTCACATCGGTATCCTTACCGTCACGCTCGTCCCTTGTCCAATCCGGCTTTCTAGGGCGATTGAACCGCCGTGTATGTCCACTGCTTGTTTCACAATCGCCAGCCCCAAGCCTGTGCCCTGCGTCTTTCCAACGTTCGAGGCTCGCTGAAAAGCCGTGAATAGCCCCGGTTGATCGGCTTCAGGGATACCCACCCCCTGATCGAGCACCTTCAGGATCATCTCGCCGTCAGGGCACGACAGTGATATCCGTACTTCTGTGCCTGCAGGCGAATATTTGATGGCATTTGAGATAAGGTTATCGGCGATCTGGCGCAGCAATCGTGGATCAGCCATTACGGCTTTCGTACAGGGATATTCGAAGACAAGGGTGTGCGTGTCACCATGGGTGATCTGGTATTCGTCGGTGATACCCTGCAAATATTCGTGGATGTTCATCTGCTCTGGCTTGAACTCAAATCGCCCGCTTTCGATTTGTGCGACGACAAGCATATCGTCCAGCATTTGCAGGAGTTGACGAACTGACGCTTCAATCCGATTAAAGTGGACTAAGCGGCGTTCCTCATCCACACGGTTGGCGTAGTCGCGCAGGAGACTGTTGGAAGACAGGATGCTTGCCAGCGAGTTGCGAAAGTCATGGGAAAACATGGCGACCAGTTTCGATTTGAGCTGGCGCTGCTCGCGTTCCTGCTCAAACGCCTGCTGCCACTGGGCGACCTCTTGCTGAAAATGCTGTTCCTGCGATTCTTTTTTGCGGAGCCGTGCGCTGATAGCATCCAGCAGTTCGAGACGAGTGAAGGGCTTCGTTATGTAGTCGTCCGCGCCCATCTGCATTCCCCGGCGGATGTCCTCATGCGAGGCTCTGGCAGTCACAAAGATGAAGGGAACTTCCGTAGTCGATGGATTGGAGCGCATTTCCAGCAGGACACCATATCCGTCAAGGCGCGGCATTGAAATGTCACAGACAATGAGATCAGGCAGTTGTCGGAAAGCAGCCTCTACCCCGGCAATCCCGTTTTCGGCAGTCTGGACTTCATACCCCTCAAGCATCAGCCATTGCTGCACCTCGCCGCGCAGAATACTCTCATCCTCAATGACCAGAATCTTCTTCATCTTTTTTTCCTTCGTTGTTACTCAGCGGAATAGTGATGGTGAATGTCGTTCCAATTCCAACATGACTATCGACCTCGATGATTCCCCGATGGAGTTCGACCGCTTCTTTCGTAATAACCATCCCCAGTCCAGTACCGGGAATAGTGCCGACGTTTGCAGCGCGATGAAAGGGTTCGAATAGATGCTTCAAATCGGCTTCAGGAATCCCTATCCCCTCATCCTGTACTTTGATCACCAGATCATCATCAATATGAGCCAAAGCGACCATAATTGGCTTATCCTCTTGCGAATACTTAATAGCATTAGAGATAAGGTTGTTGATAATGTAGCGCATGAGCTTCCTATCCAGAGTCACTTCGTGCAGTCGCTCATCACAGGTATATACCAGCTTATGCCTAATGTCTGGTCGGCTTTGAAATTCATCGAGAACGCTTCGCGATAGAGCATCCAAGTCCAGCTTGACCGGGCTATACTCAACCCGCCGCGTCTGCATGCGCGCTAGGAGCAAGACGTCATCCATAACGGCTTTGAGATGACCGACCTGATCTTGAATCTTGCCTAAGCGGAGTGCAATTTGCTCATCTGGCAAGCGGCTGCGATACGCCATCAACGTTTCAGTCAAGGCGAGAATTGATGCTAATGGTGTGCGGAACTCGTGCGAAGCCATTGACACGAAACGCGATTTAAGTTCGCCAAGCTCTTTTTCTTTTTCGAGCGAGCCTCGCAGCCTTTCTTCCGTTCGTTTACGTTCGGTGATGTCGCGAATAGCGCTGGAAACTAACACGCCTTCCTCGGTTTCGAGCGGACTGAGGCTGATCTCGACCGGGAACTCGCTGCCATCTTTGCGCAGCGCGTATAATTCCATGCCCAAACCCATCGCGCGTACTCTCGGCGCGTTGAAATATCCGGTGCGATGGTCGGCATGCTTCGGGCGAAAGCGTTCCGGTACGAGCGATTCCACGGATTGCCCGATCATTTCATCCGCTGTGTAGCCGAACAATCGCTTTGTCTGGGCATTAACTAACACGATTTGTCCCGTGCGATTAACGATCACCACAGCGTCCGGCGCAGACTCTAGCAGCCCTCTAAATCTCGCTTCTGTCCGCTTCCTCTCGGTGATGTCGTGGTTGCTTATGACAATTGCTCGAACGTCAGGATCGTACAGCAAATTGGTTGCATTGACTTCCATCCATACATAGTGACCTGACTTGTGACGGCTTCGCAGTTCCATTGCCTTCGTTACGGCTGGCGTTGAGGTCACCGACTGGATGAACTCGTGAGCCTTCGACAAATCATCTGGATGCACCAAGTCCCACAATTTCATGCCGACGTACTCGTTTGCCGAAAATCCGAGGATGCGCTCGATAGCGGAATTCGAATAGAGGATGGTGCTGCGGTCGTCGGTCAGCGCAAAATGATCCCGAATGTGCTCAATCGACTTTTGGAAGCGCCGCTCAATGGCTTGAAAATCATCTGATTGGACTGTTTTTTGCGGCAGAGATGCCGTGTGAGGCTGATAGACTGCTAAAGCGGCTTCAAGTTCCGAGATTCGCTTCTGGGCAGAGGCGAGTTCTCGTTGAGCCTTGTCCAATTCGGAGAGTAACTCTTGACTGTTCTTTGCCGACATCTCACTGCTTACCTCTATTCTATTAGGTGCTCTGCGTCAGAAAAGGGTTGTAATCGCTTGTAATTATACAACAAAAAACTTAATATACATGGACTGCGCTATGGAGCTCGAACGCGAGGTGAGAAGATTGCCAAGCCACGAACAGAAATCGCTGGCGCAAGGGAAAACTTGGGATATTGGAAGAGGGGGGCAGCACAGCCTGAAATTGCCTCTATGCTGCCCATGATTTTACTAATCGCCTGAAGCAACCGCCGCCGATTGCAGTTCCTGCCTATCATTTCGCGTCGGTGTGCGTCAACAG
>JACSRG010000014.1 GCA_014879865.1 Anaerolinea sp. | reverse complement strand
CCCCGTGTGCTTGCTGGCGACGGTTAGCCCCGCCGCAACTCCCAGCGTAAGCGCGGCGATCCAGCGTGGACGCTTGATCCACCACGCGCCCGCCAGCACGGTCAGCAGGCTAAAAAAGGTCAAGCTGCCTTCCATCATCGCCCGCCGCCCGTTGACCAGCAGCGCGGGGTGCAGCGCGTAGAGCAGACTCGCCGCGAATGCCGCCCATCGTCCCCCGGTCAGCCAGCCGAGCGCGAACATCACCGGGACGCCGAACGCCAGCAGCAGCGCCGACGGCATCCGGGCGATGTTCAGCAGCGCAGAACCCGGCGCGTGATTGGTCGTGGTGTTGTAGTCCCACGACGCGCCCCAATCCCACTGTTCGTTGAGATCGGCAGGCGTGAAGCCGCCGACATGCCACGCCAAACCGATCAGATACTTGTTGATAGTGCCGTTGAGCAGGCGCAAATCCTGTTCCTGTGCGCTGATCGGCGGCTCGTGGAACTGGACGAGATTCAGGTCACGCTGAATGAACTGGTAGGCATAGTCACGGCTCATGTAGACCTGCGTGGACTCGTCGCCATGAAACGGCGTGAGCGCCGTCCCCGCGACGACGTACAGCATCAGCGCGATGATCCAGATGGGGGCAGCTAGAAGGGTAAAGCGCCTCAAGAGATCACCTCATTGTGCGGTCAGAGGGGATGAAACACGGGAATGTAGGGGCATGATATATCATGCCCCTACCCGCTGACGGGTGAGGTTGTGTTTGCATCACGCCAACGGCTCAAGCCGGGCGGTGAAATGGCGCAGCACAGGGGACTGCGCCACGATCTTGTAACCGGGGATCGCGTCGCGCTGCGCGTACACTTCGAGGATGACTTCCGCCAAATAATCGACGTGGCTTTGCGTGTACGTCCGGCGTGGGAACGCCAAGCGCACCAACTCCATGCGCGCGGGCTGCTCCGTGCCATCGGGCTGCATCCCGAACATCACCGAGCCGATTTCCACACCGCGTACGCCGCCAACCAGATACAGCGCGTTCGCCAGCGCCCACGCCGGATACTGTAACGGCGCGATGTGCGGCAGCATGTCGCGCGCGTCGATATACACGGCGTGACCGCCCGTCGGCTGGACAATCGGCACGCCTGCCGCAACCAACCGTTCGCCTAAATAGGCAATCGAGCGGATGCGGTAGCGCAGATAATTCTCGTCCAGCGCCTCGTACAACCCCTGCGCGATAGCTTCGAGGTCATAGCCCGCCATGCCGCCGTAGGTCGGGAAGCCTTCGGTCAGGATTTCGAGGTTGCGGCACTTCGCGGCGAGGTCGTCGTCGTTGACGGCGAGGAAGCCGCCGATGTTCGCCATGCCATCCTTCTTGGCGCTCATCGTGCAGCCATCCGCGTAACTGAACAACTCGCGTGCGATCTCCTGCGGCGACTTGTCGGCGTAACCCTCCTCGCGCATCTTGATGAACCATGCGTTTTCGGCAAAGCGGCAGGCGTCGATATAGAACGGGATGCCATACTTGTGAGCGATGGCGCTCGTCGCGCGGACGTTCGCCATGCTCACAGGCTGACCGCCCCCCGAATTATTGGTCACGGTCAGCATGATCGCCGGGATGTTCTCCCGCCCGACCTGCTGGATCGTCGCTTCG
>JACSRG010000901.1 GCA_014879865.1 Anaerolinea sp. | reverse complement strand
GTCCATCTGGAACGGGGGCGTTTGGGGTATCTGAGCGGACGCTCGATTGAAGGCAAGCAGCATTACAACCCACCGCGTGACCTGCTCGGCGAGCGTCGTCCGTATGCCAATCACCTCTACGCGGCAGATGCTGACCAGGTGGTGCTGGTCGAGGGACAAGCAGACGCGATCACCTTTGGCGAGTGGGGATTTCCAGCGCTGGCGGTCGCTGGGATGCACGTCTCCGGCGATCTACTCACCGCATTGCGCAAACATCGCCGCGTCTTCGTCGCCCTCGACAACACGCCGGAAGCGATGCAAAAGAGTCGGGAGCTTGCTCGGTCACTGGGTTCATGTGCCCTGATCCCGCGCCTTCCCGACGGCGTGAAAGATGCCAACGATTGGCTCACGCAGGGTGGCAGTGTTGAGGATGTTCAATCGGCACTCAACAAGGCGAAAACGTGGCTGCAAACCGAGATCGAGCGCGCTGCCTTTCTCGATGGACTCGAAAAGAAGGATACGATCCGGGCGCTGTTCACCTACGCGGTTGATCTGGATGAGATGGAATTGAGCGAGTTCCGCGCGGCGCTGGCGCGACAGGGCGTGAAAGGACGCGCTTTCAACGATCTGCTGCGCGCTTCTCGGAAGAAGCAAGAAAAGGAGGAAGACGACATGCCCCAGATTCTCGGCGACGATATTCCGCTGCTTTCGCCCGCACTGGGGTTTCAGCGTGATGTCGCTATCGTGACCGTATCCGTTGTGGAGCGAACAAAGGACAAGAAGCTCAACACACAGCCATATCTTGTCACATCCTCACGCGAATTGATCCGCCTGAGCGAAGAACAGATCATCAAGCTCGATGGACGCGAGGTCGCACTGCGCGTCATGCCGGAAGGCTCAGAATTCCTGATGCGCTGGCGCTTTGCCGATATTCAACGGTTCCTGAAAGGCGGAACCGTCGAACCCGGTCAGGTGTTCACCGCCGTGCATGATCTGTTCACGCGCTACGTGGATTTCCGTTCATCCGTCGAGAGCGCCATCCTGACCCTGTGGACAATTGGCACTTACTTTTACACCATGTTCCCAGCATATCCCTATCTCGCCTTGAACGGACCCAAGAACAGCGGCAAAAGTACTGTCATGCGCGTGATGCAGCCGCTCGCCTTCAACATGGTCAGCACGTCTGACCCGACCGGGCCGTCCATGTTTCGGCTCATCCACTACACAAGCTGCACCGTCGGCATCGACGAAGCCGAACGGTATCACAACCCCAAAGACCCAGGGATGCAGCAGATTCGCCAGCTCTTGAACAGCGGCTACAAGCACGGGATGCCTGCCATTCGCTTGATCGGGGAGGACATGAAACCGCAGGCGTTTGACGTGTATTCGCCCAAGATTCTGGCGGCGATCATGGGCTTGGAAGACATCCTTGCCTCGCGCTGCATCGCGATCCCGATGCGTCGCACGGACAAAAAGATGCCGTCCTTCCCACCCGATTTCGACGGCGCAGCACTCCGGCACCTGCTGTATACGCTGGCACTGACCCATTTCCAAGCCGTGCATATCAACTACTCTGAGCGACCGGAACTGCATACCCTGCACAACCGTTCAGGGGAACTGTGGTCGCCGCTCGTCGCGCTGGCTGCCTTTTTTGAGGAACAGGGCAGCATCCGCGGGCTGCTCGATGCGATTGCGACGGCTGCTGAAACCGACGAGCAGATCAGTGAAGGCAAGGCGCTGAGCGAGCGTGAAGAAGCGGTACTGCAAGCGCTGGAGTTGATGACACGCGGCGATGAAGGCACTATTTGGATCAAAGCCGTAGCGCTGCGCGAGAAGGTCGCGCGGCTGATCGGTCAGCCGGTCGAGAAGATGGGGGATGCGCAGTGGATTGGACACATCCTCAAGCGGTTGCACTTGATCGATGAATCCGGGCGCAAACGCGGTATGGACGGCATCGCCTATGCGGTACGCTCGTTCGATGTGATCGATATGATGCGCCGTTACGACGTAACAACGATCCATGAGACTCGCTGAAAAACCGTTCATACCGTTCATAACCCTACATACCGTTCATGGGGAGGGTATGTAGGGGATACGAACTCGGTTTGAAGCGTCATACGAATACCCCAGAACGCTTGTGCGAAATTCCGATTTCGCAATAATGATGATGATCATGAGGAGTCAATCAGGTGAGAGGCAACGTGTTAAGCCAACGTCAGCAAGCGATCTTGCGCTTTCTCTACGATTACAGCCAAATCAACGGTTTCTTCCCGACCATCCGTGAAATCTGCCAAGAGACTGGCACCGCTTCAACGTCAGTAGTCGCGTATAACCTCGGTAAGCTGGTCAAGTTTGGCTATTTGCGACACACATCACGGCGTTCCCGGTCGAACACGCTGACAAGTCAGGCATACGACTTCTTGAAGGTCAAGCCCGCTGCCGATCTGTACATCGTCCGCAACGGTGATGTGCTCGAGCAGGAAGTTCATCGATTGCGGGGCCAGATTGAGACTCTACGCCGTGCGCATCGAGCAGAGATCGAGACTTATCTTGAAGAACGAGCACTGCTCGTGGACGAGATCACGCGGCTGAAGCAAGCAGTACCCGCTTAGAGGAGTGTATTCGTGTGGGCTGTGTTTCGACGCCAGCCCACACAGCTTGATTACGCGTCTTGATCTTTCTTGGGCTTTGTCTTAGGCGCGGCAAGTCGCTTCTTCTCGGCACGCTCAAGTTTCTTAATGCTCGCGGCAGTCGGTAGGTCTTCCGGCATCGTGCCTCCGAGTTCGGCAATCGCCCGTCGAACGACAACGCCCGCCTCGTAATGCACCGCATTCGCCGCATCCTTGCCCTGTACCTGGTCGCGGCGCAGCTTCTCTTCCGCCTGCGTGCTGCGAAACAGGTTGGCAGCGAGTTCAGTCGTTCCCATGTGATCGAGGATGTGCTGGCTTTTCTTGAGCTTTTTGCGCTTGTGGATGGCTTCCGCAGTCAAGCCATTGTACAGGCCTCGATAGCCGTGATTCTGGAACACCGCGAAGTCTTGTCCGGTGATCACACCCGCCGTTTTCGCTGCCGATGCGAGGTCGGTATTTTGCACCTTGATGCGCTGGCGCAGGAGCAACCGCCGCTGATCCTCGGTTAGCTCCGCCATTGCTGCTGCATCAGAGATTTCTTGGCGGCGCGTCTGAACTGCGAAGTAGGTCTGACCGAGCGCGACGACTTCTTTCGCCGGATCGGCGTTTTGCACAACGAGGTAGCAAGCATAGCGAGAGAGATGCATATCCTCGACTTCACGCTTGGCGTCCGAGCCGATGGCGACCATTTTAACCGCTTGGATAAAATGGTCACCGGGGTCAAAGCCACTGTTTTCACACGCAATTTGCGCTTTGATCAGGACGTTCTTGAACTTCTGCCAGCTCACATACTCCAAGGTTGGCATCAGATCGCGTGCTGACCAAAATTCGGCTCCATCGGCATCGACCTGTCGAATTTGCTCAAAGAGAGATACAGAAGGATTGGGGGACTGATCGATTGGTATAGTCACGGGACAACCTCAATTGCTCACTCAAAGGTATTTGTCCCATTATAATGAGTTATTGTCCCTCGCAGAAAATCACAGCCCTTTTGCCAGAATAGATCTCGGTTAGGGGCTACGAAAGTGCTGAACCTGCTGAAAAACACGCTGTTTAGCGGTTCCGCATTTTCCTAGATCTGTTTATCTTGAAAGCAGTGTATAGGGATAGAATGGAAGGTGTATCCTATGGTTCGAAACCCCGTGTCCGGTGTTCTACTCGACCCACAGCTCGCTGTTGCCATTCGTGAGCATGGCGGAGAGCGATTTTACTTCGCCACCCAATAGAGTGTCGACCGATTTGACGATGATACGCACTACTACGGACATCCCGATCCTGATGAACACCTGACACAGCACGAACACTGATCGATTGGATCGTGGCTCATGGAACAGCCGCCAGTACTCGATCAAGCTGCGCTAGATATTGGCGGCATTGGCTTTGAATTGACAACTCACCCAAGCAGTGAACTGGCAAAATTGCAGTGGCAACCATTCTTGTGATTGATGACGAGGAGAGCATCCTCAACATTGTTGAAGCTTATTTGAAAGCGGATAGCAACACCGTGTATACAGCACGGGATGGCGTAGCGGGACTCGCGGCGTTTCAACGTTACCAACCGGACTTAGTGATCCTCGACATCATGCTCCCAGAGATGGATGGGCTGGAGGTGTTGCAGACGATCCGGCGCACATCGCCGGTCTACGTCATTTTACTCACTGCGAAATCGGAAGAGTTCGACCGTGTCATGGGACTGACTGTTGGCGCGGATGACTATCTTACGAAGCCGTTCAGCCCACGTGAACTCACGGCGAGGGTCAAAGCCGTACTGCGGCGCGGACGAGCGATGCCACAAGATGAGCGGCAGGTGTACGCCTTTCAACACCTCAAGATCGATGCCCAGCGCTATGAGGTCTGGCGCGACGACGAGTTGATCGAACTGACAGCATTGGAGTTCAAGCTGCTGACCGTGCTGGCGATGTACGCTGGCATGGTGCTTAGCCGCGAGCAGCTTCTCGAACGGGTTTGGGGTTATGATTTCTACGGGGAAGATCGCGTGGTTGACGTTCACATTGGTCACATTCGGCAGAAGCTGGAGCGTAATCCTGCAGATCCCCAGTTCATCGTGACGGTGCGCGGTGTCGGCTACAAGTTTGCGGATGCGCGGTGATGACACTCTCCCGTAAGCTGTTCCTGTCCTATGTCGTCGTTGTCCTCATCGGTTTGGCAGTAATCTCCGTCGCAACTGCCTTTGTCGCCCCGGCAAATTTCACCGAGAGCATGCACCACATGCGCGGCAGCGGCTCAGGCATGATGTCCCAGCGCATGGCAGAACTCGATGCCCAATATGAGACTGCTTTTCGCCAGTCCGTCAACAACGCGTTGGTGATCGCCGGGGCTGCCGCAGTCCTTGCCGCTGGGGTAGTGAGCTGGTTCGTAAGCCAGCAGATCACGCATCCCATCCGCTCACTGGTCGCGCTCAGCCAGCAGATCGCTGGGGGAAGTTATAGGCAGCGGCTCAAACTCGATACCCATGATGAATTTGCGGAACTGGTCGAGAGTTTTAACCGGATGGCAGAAGCGCTCGCGGGTACGGAAGCCATGCGTGTGCAGCTCATTGGGGATGTCAGTCACGAACTCAAAACGCCGCTCGCAGGGATCAAAGGTTATATGGAAGGGCTGCAAGACGGCGTGCTGCCTGCCACCCCGGAAACCTTTCAGTTGATCCACCGTGAAGCCGACCGTTTGCAGCGTCTAGTGCAGGATTTGCAGGAGCTTTCGCGCACCGAATCCGGACAAGTCGCACTCGATATTCGTCCGTATCCGCCAGAAGCCATCATCAATCCTGTTGTTGAGCGTATGCGTTCCCAGTTCGCCGACAAAGTAATCGCGCTCGAGGTGATGATCCCGCATGATCTTCCTCCGGTGCACGCCGACTGCGATCGGTCAATTCAGATTTTGACCAATTTGCTTGGTAATGCACTGCAGTATACGCCCGGTGGGGGACGTATCGAACTAACCGTTCACCGTGACCACAACAGCGTTTGTTTTTCCATCAAAGATACCGGGATCGGACTCTCCAGTGAGGCACTGCCTCACGTATTTCAGCGCTTTTACCGCGTGGATAAATCCCGGTCACGCGGCAGCGGTGGCACTGGGATCGGGCTAACGGTTGCCAAACACCTCGTCGAAGCCCAAGGTGGACGAATTGGCGCTGAGAGCAACGGGCTTGGCACAGGCAGCCGGTTCTGGTTCACACTCCCCATCGCTTGAGCTTTACAGAAACTTCATCCAAGCGACATTGCCCCGCCATACGGCTTTGAGATACTACTACAAGTTATCAAATCTGTTTGGCATGTAAGGAGTTTATGATGGCTCGCAAATCTCTCGTTCAGTTGATCGCCGTGATCGCGCTACTGAGTTTTGGTGTGCTGGTGGTAGCGGCACAGGATGACCAACCGAACACCCCGCCGTTCGGATATGGCATGATGGGCGGGATGCACAATGGTATGGGACGTGGTCACGGTATGATGTGGGGTGCGACCGACATGCCCGGTATGACTGCAGTCGCCGAAGTGCTTGGTATGGAACCCGCTGCACTAATCGAGACACTGCAAGCCGGGCAAACGCTCGCGCAAATCGCCGAAACGCAAGGCGTTGAACTTCAGACGGTCTACGATGCCATGCTTACCGCTGCACAAACCCATATGGCAGATCTCGTCGTCGCTGGCACGCTAACACAGGCAGAGGCGGATGAACACCTCACCTACGTGCAAGATCACCTTGCCGAAATGCCGATGTTCTCCGGCGCAGACTGTGCGGTGATGGGTGCAATGCAGGGCATGGGACACATGGGCAGCATGCATGGTATGGGCGGCACGGTGGGACACGGTCACGGCACGATGGGTGGGCATCACGGCTGAGGTAGCTCCACATCAATTCGAGCATGCTGATACTGAAGGGTGTCAGAGAAATATCGACACCCTTCTCGCTTGGCTGGTTCTCGCTATTCGGTGATCTGTGCTATAAATTCGATTTCTAGGCGTACCATCTCTGAAACGTCAGTCACGCCATTCGCTTCTGGAATGCTCATTCCAAAATCTCGATAGGCAACCATTGCGCTGGCGGTTCCGGTGATCTCGTTTTCACTGGCAGGCGTGATCTCCGCGTCAAAGACCGTTTCGCGGCTTACCCCATGCACGTTGAGGTTACCGACGATTTGAAAGCTGAACTGCTCTCCGACGGTTACGCTGTCGGGCAGCCCCCGTAGTTCGGTCGGCGTGAAGGTCGCAAATTCATACTCAGGTCGATCTGCCTGTAGAATCTGTCCACGCAAAGCTCGGTTGCGAAAATCGTTATCCGTTTGCAAGGTGCGAACATTGATGCGGACGACGCCGAGGGTCGCAGTTGATGGATCGTTGAAGTCGATGAGCATTTGACCCGCAACCTCATTCGTTGCTCCCATCACGGTCTTGCGCTGCCCCAGCAGCGTCTCGTCGATGATGAAACGTGCCTCCGATTGAGAGGATACAATCGAGAACAAGCGGCGGCTGTCGCCGGGCTGACGTTCCAAAGATGGAGCAGTGATCCCCGTGCTCGCCTGCCCGTTGCCGCCCGAGAACCAAATGTAGGCGACTCCCGCTGCCGCAAGGATCAGGACACCTATTCCCACAATCAACGCCAGCCGCAGGAGCGATTGGCTTTTTGGTGCGCGCTGTACGCTGTAGTCAGCGTGAACTGTGCCAGCCTTTGATCGTTCAATGTGCTGCATGAGCATTCCTCACTTACGCTAAAACTTGACTAGGAACGCGGTGAAGTACATCAACGCGATCCCGACAACCATCCCGCTCAGGTTGACCCAGTTGACCAGTGGCAAACCTAGCTTTTGGCTATCGCGTGCTACCAATTTCCCGACTTCCCACACCACCTGCAGAATCGCACCAATCCCAATCGCGAGGAAAATCGTCGCCAGCACCGGGTCAAAAGCAAAACCGCCTACCCACGTACCGATAATCGCCGGACCGCCCGCCAAGAGCGCCAGCAGCAGAAAGTGCCGCAACCCGGGGTTTTTACGCACGATGGGCGCGACGATACCAATCCCTTCGGTGATGTTGTGCAGGGTGAAGCCCAAAATCAAGAACGTGCCGAGCGCTGCCTGACCGAGCGCGAAAGCTGCCCCGATGGCGAGACCTTCGCCCAGATTGTGCAGCCCGATACCGAGCGCGATCCGGTAGGCAACGCCGAGAGGAGTCGTCTCCTGCCCCCGTCGGACGCTGCTCACCGCCAGCAGCACGCCCAATGTGAGCAAGGCGATGAAGATCACAAGCGGCACACCCTGCCAAAATGCGGGGAGTTCGAGCGCGAACTCGTTCGCGTCGAGCCATGTCCCAATTGCTAGATACACCAGCAGTCCTACCGTCAGCGAGAGGATGAACATCAATGCACGTCCACCCAAACGTCGTAGAAATGGATACCACAGCATCCCTAAACCGACAGGGATAATGCCGACATACAAGCCGACCAGCCCGAACTGTGTGAACAGGTTGAAAGACGGCGCTGGGGTCGCAACAGCGACACCAACTTCTCCTTCAAAGGTCGCTCCCAAAGACGTGATCACTGCTACTGCGTGGGTTTCTTCTTCAACCCAAGGGTACGGGATGGTGAAGGTCGCCCGTCCCAAGCGTGGAATGGTGGTTGAGGGTTCGACAGTGAAGTAGTAGTACGCATCATCAATCAAAACCTGCGGGATGGTCACTTCCTGTGGACCATCGTTGATCACATCGACCCTGATGACACCGGGTTCAGGGAGCGTGATCCGCTGAATGGTGACATGCTCCACCGGAGGACCTGCAAGTACCGTCAGTCCCCCGTCTGTGGCGACAATATAGGCGAGCACCACGCCCAGCAGAATAAAAGGGATGAGCGCCAGCAGCCAGACCGTTCCAGATAAAGGTCGGCTTTCAGGTGCGGAAGTGGTTTGCGCGGTCATGAATTCCCCTCCGACACACGCAGCGCTGGGCCATTCTGCGACTTGAAATCCCACTCTTCATCCAAACCCACTTCTGCCAGTGCTGCCGGGTAATCCATGTCGCGGACCGCGTTGAAGAACCCCATCCACCCCAATTCGGCGAATTCGCTCACATGGGCGTGGAACATATAGCGTCCCGGATAACGCGGACGGAATTCGAGGATGCCGCGCTGCCCCTGCGCCTGCATGATGGTATCAACTGTCCGTAAGGTGGGTTCAATGGTTGTTCCGGTGTCGTAGTAGTTGAAGAAATGTGCGTGCAGGTGAAAAGAGTTGATCAGGTCGAACTCAACGATATTGATCAAGTAAATGCGCACCAGCTCGCCGACTTTGACCGGGATCGGACGGCGCATGAACTCATGACCGACCGTATTCACGGCATAAACTTCGTTGCCCCCGTCGAAATTCGTGTCAAAGGCGTTCATGATCATCATGAACTCACGCGCTGCGGGACGTCCCGCCTGCGGATCAACGATAAATGCGCCGTACATCCCTTTGTGAATGTGGCGCTTGAGTGGCGCGGCGTGACAGTGATACAGGTGGCAGCCAAACGGGTCGGCATCGAACTCGTACATGAAGCTCTCACCCGGATTGATCGCGCCGCGATACTCTCCTTCTACACCGTCCATTTCGGCGGGATGGAAACCATGGAAATGCATCGTATGCGGGTGCGTACCGAAATTCGCGAAGTTGATCCGTAGGTGGTCGTTTTCGGTACAGCGGATGCTCGGACCGGGCACACGTGCGTTATACGTCCAAGCGGGAAAAAAGATACCGGGTGCAATTTCGATTTCCACGTCCCCCGCAGAAATACTGTACTCACGAACTGGGCGACCATCCTCAGTCTCGCCATTGATCGTGCCGTAATCCCAATCGACCAACATCTGCATGGGATCAAAACCGTTGCGAATATGATCAACAGCCCCGACCAGCATTTCGCGCATCCCGGCATGATCGGGCATTGGGGTCATCTCGCTCATGTCATGCGTTGGGGTTGGAGTTGGGGTGTCTCCTTGTGCTTGTGACGCCCTTCCGAGCAGCGCGGAACCTAAGATACCTATACCGGTACCCAACGTCGCGCCAACGAACTTCCGTCGCGTCCAAGCGGATTGACGCGGATCATCCATGAGTACCTCTTTCGCTTTAAAATTTAGGCTTATGCTTATAAAAAGTTTAGTGCAGTCAAAGTTTTTGTCAAGCTATTGGGTAAAATGCGTCTGAAGCTCTTTGACAAATGACACAGCTTCGGATATAGTTTTGATACATGAGCATGTATTGAGAGTAAAATTGTGCTAAATACGCCGCCACGCATCGTTTGTGAAGATGGAGATGCAGAACTTGTTCATGATTTACAGGAGCATCTCATTCAACAACAAACAGCGAACCGCCTCGCCGAGTTGTTCAAAGCCTTGAGTGACCCGACGCGACTGCGGATTATTTCGCTGCTGCTCGAACATGAGGTGTGCGTGCATACGCTCGAACAGACGCTTGGGATGACACAGTCCGCGATTTCGCACCAACTGCGCTTTTTACGTCAGATGAATCTCGTGCGCTACCGCAAGACAGGGCGGCACGTCTTCTACGCGCTGGATGACGACCATGTG
>JACSRG010000580.1 GCA_014879865.1 Anaerolinea sp. | reverse complement strand
GACCACGCCGAAGGCGATGACGATGGTCGGTGCGACCGCGGCGGTGGTGAGCAAAGCGAGCAGCAGCTCGCGGCCGGGAAAGCACCGGCGCAGCAAAGCGAGCGCGAGCGCGGTGCCCAGCAATAGAGAAAGCAGCGTCGAAAGCGCCGCCTGTCCCGTCGTGAATAGAAACACGCGGGCGAAGTAATCCGTCTCGACGAGCGCGGCAAAGCCATTCGAGCCATCGGCGAAGCTGACCGCGAAAATGCTGATCAGCGGGTAGAAGAAGAAGATCAGCAGGAAGGCGGGCGGAAGCAGGATGAGCCCGTTCCGCCCGATGCGCGCGAGTTGTGTCACCGCAGTACGGTTTCCGTCCACGCCTGAATCCACTCGTCGCGGTTGGCGGCGATCTCCGCCGGGTCAAGCGTCACCGGGTTTTCGGGCATGGCGGCATGTTCGGCGAAGACTTCCGGCAGCTCGGCTTCGGCGTTGACCGGGAAGACGAACATTTGCAGCGGCATGTCTTCTTGGAATTCACGGCTCAACATGAAGTCGATGAACTGCTGCGCCGCCGCTTCGTTGTCTGTGCCGCGCAGAATCCCGGCGAACTCGATCTGGCGGAAGCACGTGCCATCGGCAACGACCGCACCCGTCGGCGCAGTTTCGACCGGCGGATCGGCGAAGAAAACCTCGGCGGGCGGGCTGCTGGCGTAGCTCATCACCAGCGGATGCGTGCCGCCGCTCCCGGCGACGCCGCTGAACTCGCCGTAATACGCGTCTGTCCAATCCTCGGCGATGGTTACGCCGTTGGCGATCAAATCCTGCCAGTAATCCAGATAGGTGTAATCACCTTCATCGCCGAACGCGGCGACCGTCAGCAGCAGGAACGCCAGCCCCGGCGACGAGGTCGCCGGATTTTGCACGACGAGCGCGTCTTGATAGGCGGGCAGCGTCAAGTCTTCGAGCGAGGCGGGCAGTTCAAGATCCGCCGCCTCAAAATAGGCAGCATCGTAGTTCAAGCACACATCGCCGAAGTCAATCGGGGTGACGCGATTTTCGGGATCAAGCTGGAAGGCTTCCGGCACGGTCTCCAGCGCGGACGAGGCATAAGGGATGAACAGGTCTTCTTCGAGTGCGCGCCCCAAGAAGGTATTATCCACGCCGAAGATGACATCGCCGAGCGGATTATCCTTGCTTAAGATCACTTGATTGAGCATCGTCCCGGCATCGCCGAGCCGCAGCACTTCGACCGTTATCCCGGTCTCCGCCTCAAACTGATCGACCACCTCTTCGGTGTAGATGAAGCTGTCGTGCGCGACGACGGTCAGCACATTCGACTCTTGCGCCGACACCGAAACGCTGAACAGCAGGACGAGAAGCATGAACCAAATCATTCGGATCATCGTATTTCCTTTCGACCGGGGCAAACGTATAGCGCAATCGGGGTGAGTGTGCAACGAGAAACTGACGTTAGTCACGGAACGTTAACGCTCACCGGGTTGATTTGAGCGAAAGCCCGGATGTAAGATGGGCATTGAACAGAGGAGTCAACTTGATGCAACTCATGCGCAACCCATCCCCTGCTGACAACCATCATGCGAGTGTCGTGGAACGGCTGATCGACTCGGTCTGTTCGGCGGTCGTCATCGATCCCGAAAAACTCCGCTTGATCATCGCGGCGCTGCTGGCACAGGGTCATGTTCTGCTCGAAGATGTGCCGGGCATCGGCAAAACGCTGGTGGCGAAGGCGCTGGCGAAATCGCTGCATGGCTCGTTCAAGCGAATTCAATGCGCGCCCGATTTGCTGCCGAGCGACATCACTGGCGGCGCGATTTACAATCAGCGCGAGCAGTCGTTCGAGTTCGTGCCCGGTCCGATCTTCGCCAATGTCGTCTTGGTGGACGAAATCAACCGCGCTTCGCCGCGCACGCAGTCGAGTCTGCTCGAAGGCATGGCGGAAGGACAAGTCACGAGCGATGGCGTGACGCGGACACTCGAACGCCCGTTTTTCATCATCGCCACGCAAAATCCGGTCGAAATGGCGGGGACGTTTCCGCTGCCCGAAGCGCAGTTGGATCGCTTCCTCGTCGCGCTGTCGTTCGGCTACCCGTCGTTTGACGACGAGGTGAGCATTTTGGAACGCGAGGAGCATACCGATCCGTTGGATGCGCTTCAGCCCGTGCTGACGGTTGCCGACATCCTCACGCTGCAAGCGGCGGCGAAAGCCGTCGAAGTGGCGCGACCGCTCAAAGAATACATCGTCACGCTGGTCACGGCGACGCGCACCCATGCCGACGTGGTGTTAGGCGTGAGTCCGCGCGGCGGAGCGGCGCTCCAGCGCTGCGCGCAAGCCCTCGCGGTGATTCGCCAGCGCACGTTTGTCACGCCCGACGACATCAAGACGGCGGCGCACGGGGTGATGCCGCACCGCATTATGACGCGGGATCGGCGTGGCGACACCGCGCGCGGCGTCGTCGAAGCCGTGCTGAACCAGATCAAAGTTCCGGTTGAGTAGCCGCAGTTCGAACATGGCGACAGGGAGAGCAGGTTCGGTTCTGATCGGCGCACTGGTGGTGTACTTCTTCGCCAACCAGACGCAGGTGGGTTGGCTGTATGTGATGTCGGCGCTGTTGGCGGGCGTCGTGATCGCTGCGTGGTGGGGCGGGCGCGGGACTCTGCGCGGAATCAGCGGTGAACGCAAGCTGGGCGACAGCGTCTCCGGTGACCTGTACGAAGGCGATCCGATCACGGTAACGTTCCGCCTCGCCAAGCAGGGACGCGGCGGCGCGCAAATCCGCCTGACGGAAGACTGCCCGCTGGCAGAACCGGCGAAACGCCGGATGCCGCTGTTCATCCCCGATTTGCCCGGCGGCAGTGCGGTCGAGTTCAGCTACGATCTCGAACTCTACAAACGCGGCGTGTACCGCTTTCCCGCGCTGACCCTGACCTCCGGTGCGCCGTTCGGCTTGTTCCGGCGTTCGCTGGAACTCGACGTGCCCACGCGGGCGATTGTCTACCCGGAAATCCGGCACATTCAGCGCATCGACTTTCTGGATCGCCAGTTTGCCCCGCAGGTGACGCGCCAGAGCGCCGGACTCGGATACGAGGTTTTCGGTCTACGTCCGTACCGCCCCGGCGACTCGCCGCGTCACATCCACTGGCGGTCGGTGGCGCGGACAGGCGGTCAGCAGTTGTTCAGTAAAGAGTTCGCCGACGAAACCCAACCGGGCGTGGTTCTAGCGCTTGATTTGTATGCGCACCCTTACGCCATCAGTGACAGCAAACACACGCCATTCGAGTACGCGGTCAAGATCGCTGCCAGTATTGGCGATTACGCGCGGCGGCTCAATTACCCCCTAACGTTGGCGACCAATGATCGACGGTTGCCCCCACCGAATGGCGCGATCACGCTGGCGATGCTGCTCGAATATCTCGCGCGCGTCGAACCGCAGGGCGATGAACCGCTCACCTTGCGCGGGATCGGGCACGCGTTCGTGATCGCCGTGCTGCCGTACCCTGACGGGCAGTTCGGCGGTGTGCTGCGCGAGCTGGCGGCGCGCGGACTGCCCGTGCTGGCATATGTGCTTGACCCGACGAGCTTCCCTGATCCGCTGCCCGTCGATGCGGCGGCATTCGCCTCTGGCTTGGCGGTGGACGGCGTCGAAACGCGCTTGGTGCGCAATGGTGAAGATTGGTCGTGAGAACCGCAAAGGCGATGATGTCAACAACGGAAGACACGACGAAACGTGCGTCGCTGGCGCGCCCGCTGCTGCGCTGGATGCTGATCGGCATGGCGGGGTCGCTGGTGCTCGTCGCGCTGATGTTCGAGGTCTGGGTGCTGATCGCGTTTGCCATCCTCGCCTATTTCCTCAGCCGGATGTTTGCCCCTAAGCAGGCACGCCGCCGCAGCGAACCCGAACGTTCGGCGCGACTGCGCCAGATCGCGTTCGCGGCGCAGGTCGCGGGGATGTTCGCCGCCGCCTACGTCACGCAGATGTGGTTTGTGTTTGCCGCCGCCGTCGTCATCCTTGCGCTAGGGCATTACGCCGCCTATCGCTTTGCCGCGAAGCCGCCGCTCGTGATGCGCATCGGGACGGCGGTCGCGCTGCATCTCGTCTTCGGTTGGATGCTGATCGGCTTGACGAGCGGTCAGCCGTACCCACAGGTACAGGTGGCAATGCTGGCGCTGGCAGTCGTCAGCTTTGAGATGTTCACGCGCATGAATTTGTTTTCCGGCATGGCGATTGGCTTGGTCAACCTGTACGTTGCCGCCACACTCAGCCGTGATGTCTCGTTCCTTGCCTTCCTGTTCCTGTTTCTGGGGCTGCTGCTGGCGTTCATGTGGCGCGCCGATACCGAAGACGGCTTACGCGATAATCCGGTGATTCTGCACCCGGTGGGCACACCGGGACGGGCGCGGCGCGCTTGGCGCACATGGATCGCCCGGTTTGCCATCGCGCTGCCGGTCATGGGCGGGATCGTCTTCGTGCTGACGCCGCGTTTCGCCGCACATCCCATCATCCCGCCGGTGACGATCAACGCGCCGATTCGCGGCGGGGTCAGTTCGCAGATCGTCAACCCGGCGCTGCCCGTCGTGCAGGTGCAGGGCTGGTCGGATGACGTGAGCGAACATTACTACGGCTTCGACTCGCGCCTCGATTTGAGCTATCGCGGCGGCTTGAGCGATGACGTGATGATGTACGTACGCAGCCCCGCGTGGAGCTACTGGCGCAGCCACGCCTTCGATCAGTATGACGGGCGCACATGGGCACAGTCCGATCCATCGGTTGAGGTGATCCAGCGGGAAGGGTCGCTCTTTGATCTCGATCCAGAGTCGTACTGGTTCAACGAGGATTACTTCGTCCAGACCTACGCCATCGTCCGACCAATGCCAAATCTGATCTTCACGGCAGGCATCCCGGCGCATCTGTATATCGCCGCCGACGAGATCGGCATTGACCGGACGGGCGGTATTCGCATCGGCGAACCGCTGAGTCCCGGTATGGTCTACTCGGTCATGTCGTACCGCCAGAACGAGTCGCCGGACGATTTGCGTGCCGCACGAACCAATTACCGTTTCAGCCTCGCGCCCTATTTCCAGCTACCAGATACGGTCACGCAGCGGACACGTGATTTGGCGCAGGCGCTCACGCAGGACGCGCCGACGGTCTACGACAAGGTGATCGCGCTGCGCGACTATCTGCTGACTACCTACCCGTATGATTTCTTCCCGCCGCCGCAAGCGCCGAACACCGACGCGGTCGATCAATTCCTGTTCGTCGATCAGCGCGGGGTATGCGAGCATTACGTCAGCGCGCTGGTGGTCATGCTGCGGACGCTTAACATCCCGGCGCGCTTGGTGTCGGGCTTCGGCAGCGGCGATTACAACGCCTTCACCAATTACTACGAGGTGCGGGCGAACGACGCGCACGCATGGGCGGAAGTCTACTTCCCCGGCTACGGTTGGATTCCGTTCGACCCGACGCCGGGTTGGAACGGGATGCCGCAGACGGGCAATATCCCGACGTGGGTGTTCTCCGGCTTATTCGGCGACACGCAAATGCCCTCGCTGCGCATCGGCGAGGCGACTCAGTTCGCCGTGCGGCTCATGCTGTGGAATCTCGACTATATTTGCCTGACGCTGATCGGCGTGGGGGCGCTGTGGTTCACGATCCGCGCGGTAAGACGCTGGCTGCGCCGTCACCCGTTCCAGTTCAAGCGGCGGCAGGTGACTCACCGTGACCCGGCGCGGCGGGCGATCTTCGCGGCATATGGGCGGGCGCAAACGGCACTCAAGTCCTACCGCGCGCCCAACCAGACAGTCAGCGAACATGCGGCGACCACGCCGGAACTGCGCGAGATCGCCGGATGGGTCGAGATCGCGGCGTATCGCGCCGAGCCGCCTGACCCGGCAGTGGTCGAACAGGCGAAACGGTTTAAGCCCAAGCGACGTTAGCCGAGCGCGCCGCTCAGCCGAGCGCTACGTCGAGGAACATCATGACAGCGAAACCGAGCATCGCGCCGAGTGTGGCGGTGTCCGTGTTCCCGTGCCCCTGCGATTCGGGGATGACTTCTTCGACCACGACGAAAATCATCGCCCCGGCGGCGAATGCCAGCGCGTAGGGCAGGATCGGACGGGCGACCAGTACCGCCGCCGCGCCGATGATCCCGGCAATCGGTTCGACGACTGCCGAAAGCTGACCGTACCAGAAGCTCTTGAGACGACTCATCCCGGTGCGGCGCAGCGGCACGGCGACCGCAATTCCTTCGGGGAAGTTTTGCAACCCGATGCCGACGGCAAGCGCAAGCGCTCCCGCCAGCGTGGTCGAAGACAGCCCGTGCGCAACCGCGCCGAAGGCGACGCCGACTGCCAAGCCTTCGGGGATATTGTGCAGCGTGATTGCCATGACCAGCAGCAGCGATTTCTTCCACTCGGTGTGGACGCCTTCCGGCTGATCGAGATCGGGGTGCTGGTGCGGCAGCACGAAATCAACCGCGCGCAGGAAAATGCCGCCGAGCAGGAAGCCGACGACGGCAGGAAACCACGCCGGGAGCAGTCCGCCTTCGCCCATTTCGATAGCGGGCGCGAGCAGCGACCAGAAACTCGCGGCGATCATCACGCCGCCCGCGAAACCGAGCATCGCATCCAACATGCGGCGGCTGAACTGCTGCGTGAGAAACACGGACGCCGCGCCGAGCGCGGTCACGCCCCACGTAAAGAGGGTCGCCAGCAGCGCTTGGATGGGCGGGGTAAGGGTCTGGAAGACGTCGATCATGATACCTCAACAGTGATTTAGACCAGCCTTATTCTCACATTAGACCGGTCAAAACACTATGAGGAATGTCATGGACGCCCCGCGCTAAATGTCATGGACGCTGGATCACGCTGATGTCGTCAATCAGCGCGGCGGGCGAGCTATCCGCCGGGTTGACGGTAATCATCAGGCGCGGTTCCGCCCACGAGTCGGGGACGGTCAGCGCGAAGTTGTGCGGTTGCAGCGGTGCGAACGCCGGGATTTCGATCTGTTCCCACACGCCATCCGCGCCGTTGACCAAGCCGATCCTGACGGTCTTGTTGATCCCGCTGTCGTTGCCGAGCCGCACGTTGATGTCAAAGGTCGTATTCGCCCACACCCCGCCGCTCAGCGGTTGGAAAAACCCGCCCCAATCCGGTTGTTCGCTGGAAATCAGGCGGGTGGCGCGCATGACTCCGCTGCTCACCTGCCAGTTGATCCAACCGGAGGGCGTCCAACTAGCCGTGCCGCCGGTAAAGTCGCCGTTGCCGATCACCGTGCGGTTGTTGGCAGGCAGCGGATCATGGACTGCCTGTACGAGCTTGCCCCGCCGCCAGTCGGCAACTTCACCCGCGCTGTACCCGCTGATTGCTACGTTCTGTTCGCGGTAGACGAACGCGCTGTAGATCGGCTCGATGCGGATGCCGTCACGGTCGTAATCTGCCGTGTCCATATAGGCGGCGATGGCATACGCCTGCCCGAATTCGACATGTAGGTGTGGGGCGCGCGAATAGCCCGAATTGCCCTCGACGGCGATCACATCGCCTGCGCGGACGGGGACGTAGCAGTTGGGCGCGCTCAAATCGTCGGTACAGCCTGCTTTGATCCAATCGGGGATGCTGCCCGCCTCGATGTGTCCGTAGAGCGAGTATTCAAACGGCGCATGGAGGATGATGATCACGTTCCAGTACCACCACGCGCCGGTCGAGTAGGCATTTAGATCGTAGATGTCGCCGGCGTAGATGATCACACCGTCTTTGGCTGCTGTAATCGCTCCGCCGTTCAGGTCGAGATCGATTGCGCCCGCGCCGTGCCGGTTATAACTGCGCACGACCGTTCCGTATGCGCCATCCTCGAAGGGGAGATGATAGGGCGTGTCCGGGTAGTAGGTCGGATCGGCGAACGGCTTGTACGGCGACGAATCGGCGGCGAGTAGGACATTGGGAGTCAGATCGTTTTGTGCATCGGTGTAGCCCGCGTCGCCGGGTAAGAAAACGCGCCACGTGCCGTTCTGATTGATCCCGATGATCCAGTCGATCACGCCGGGGTAGGGGAGGTCGGTAGCGCGATCCACGACTTCCGCGTAGATAATGGCGCTGATGTCGTCGGCGCTGCGTCCGACTTCACGAAAATAGGATGGGCTTCCTGACGGGACTGCCGCCAGCCGTTGTGCAAGTACGTCATCCAAGTTTGGTAGGGGCTGCGTTAGAGAAAGGGTATAAAATAGTATCAGCGCAGTTACAATGGTGTTCAACACGCCGCAAATCCGTCTCTCATTGAACCGATAGCGTGAAAAGGGTACAATCATTATGTCCCTTGACACACCCAACAGCATAGACCGTCCTTAGGCGTGGTGCAATAGACGAGCCTATGAAACAATTTGTCCTAGACCATCTGGTACACGAATGTAATGAGGCAGACCGGGTTGTTGGCTGCTCTCTCCATAACAAAGATGCCGACCTCACAATCAAGCTGAAAGACGGCAAGACGGTGGGGGTTTTTGTGATCAACCGTGCGATTCGCCTACCCGAAATCAAAGAGCGCTACGAGGCGAATACGGCGCGGGGGATACACACGCTGTTCATCCTAGACCATCGGATGCTGCCGCCGGAAAACAGTAAGGTATCGCCGCCGCATTGGATGGAGGCACTGCACACGCTGACCTCCAGCCGTATCTACACGTATCAATGTGATGGGCGCGCAGTGACGATCCGTCCGCTGCACATGGAATGGCGTTGGGGCGATGCGCCGCGCTTTGTCGAGTATGGCGCAGTCGTCAAGTTGAACGATCTACGCGCGGAAATGGTCGAGCCGAATTCCAAGTTTATTGCCGGGAAGTTCGCGGCGGCGAGCTTCGGCGAAGGCTCATTCTGGAAGAAGAAGACGCCGCTTGACGAGGCACAATATCGCTACTCGTGGCGGCACTGGTCGTACAGCGAACCGAAATCGCGCGTCGATCAAGAACCCGACGACGATTGGAATTCGTGGGAAGAGTTCTCGCGCCAGTACGGCGAGGTCGGCGGGGATCACGAGCCGCAGTGGGATTGGGCGGGTGCGCAGGAACAGACGAACACGCATCAGCGGCGTTCGCGCAAGGCGGCGCAAGCAACAGTTGCCGGACGCGAACATTATGCCGTGCTCGGCGTACCGCTCAATGCCTCGTTCGAGGACGTGAAGCGCGCTTATCGGCAGAAAGCCCGCGAATATCACCCGGACTTGCACCCGGACGAGATCGAGAAGTACACGGCGAAAATGGCGGAAATCAATACGGCATTCGAGGCGATCAGCAAGCAGAAGAACAAGTGACGCTTCTAGCTGCCGGCTAACCACTTCGATACGGAGGCACTATGGCACGTTGGGGCATACTCGGCACGGGGAATATCGCGGGGCAGTTTGCACGTGGACTGGCTCATGCTCCTGATGCGCAGTTGATCGCCGTCGGGTCACGGTCGCAGGCGTCGGCGGATCGCTTTGGCGACGAGTTCAACATCCGCGCGCGCTACGCCAGCTACGAGGGCGTCGCCGCTGATCCGGCGGTTGAGGCGGTTTATATCGCTACGCCGCATCCGCTCCACTACGAAAACACGCTCATGTGCTTGAACGCGGGCAAGGCGGTGCTGTGCGAAAAGCCGTTCGCCATGAACGCGAGGCAGGCGAAAGACATGATCCGCGTGGCGCGGCAGAAAAAGCTGTTCCTGATGGAAGCCATGTGGACGCGCTTTATCCCGGCGATGGTCAAGGTCAAGGAGCTGATCGCGGCGGGAGAAATCGGCGAAGTGCGGATGCTGACGGCGGATTTCGGCTTCCGGGCGGATTTCGACCCGGCGCACCGCCTATTCGACCCCGCGTTGGGCGGCGGCGCGCTGCTCGACGTAGGGATTTACCCCGTCTCGCTGGCGTCGATGCTGTGGGGGACGCCGACCAGCATCACGGCGCAGGCGCATCTTGGCGAAACGGGCGTGGATGAACAGATCGCCCTGATTTTTCAGTACGCCGACGGTCAGTTGGCGCAGCTTTCCGCCGCCACGCGCACCGATACGCCGCAAGAGGCGTGGATCATGGGTACGGAAGGCGCGATCCATATGACGCCGCAGTGGTGGCATCCGGTCGGCTTCACGCTGACCAAGCGCGGTCAGCCGCCGGAACGGTTTGAGATACCGTATCCCGGCAACGGCTACCAGTACGAAG
>JACSRG010000392.1 GCA_014879865.1 Anaerolinea sp. | reverse complement strand
TAACCAACACTCGTTCACGTAGGGGCTTTGTAACCCCACCCCCGACCCCTCCCCCGAATTCGGGGGAGGGGCCAAGCGGAGCTTGGACGGGAGGGGGTTTCGTTCCCGTAGTTGGCGCGATCCTTAGCTATCTATTATAGCGCAGAAGGTTACAGCTTGAGGGCACGTGCCTGCCGTCCAAACGCCCGCGCACCGAGCACAAG
This sequence comes from Anaerolinea sp., assembly GCA_014879865.1. Lineage (GTDB taxonomy): Bacteria > Chloroflexota > Anaerolineae > Aggregatilineales > Phototrophicaceae > Flexifilum. Next base: position 10,000 of record JACSRG010000392.1, on the reverse strand, counting down.
CGACACGGCGGGCAGCCACATCAGCCCGTAGGCGGCGAACAGGCTGACGAGGATCGCTACGCCGTCAGGATCGGTGCGCGGCAGCAGCCAGCCGATCACCGCGCCGACTGCCAGCGCTGCGCCGAGCCGGATCAGCGTGCCGCGAGTCGGCGCTTGGACGGAATCGAGCAGCGTCCCGCCTTTGACCCGCTTTTGAAACCAGAGGATCGCGGCGCAGAAGCCCGCCAGCACGAGGACGATCACCGCCGTTACGCCGTCGATGCGTCCCTGCGCCGCTTGAAACAGCAGCAGTCCCGCCGCCGTCACGCCCGCGATCAGCCAGCCGAGCGGCGATAACCGGAAATCCATGTGACTGGCAGAAGCGCGCCGCGCCAGTTCGCTCAACCCGCCCGCGACGACCAGCCCGACCACCAGCGCGATCAGCAGGGTGGGGAGCGGCGTCGGTTCGAGCGCGCCCCACACCTCGACGGGCGACCATTTCGCCCAGATGCCCCACGCCGCGCCGATCACACTTGTGCCGATCAGTGTCAGCGGGGACGCGCGCACGCCGAAGAACAGCAGCAGCGCCAGCAGTCCCATGAGGGTATGCCCGCCGAGCGCCCGCGTGAACAGCGTACGCGGCACGTCGGTTAGGGCGGTGTGCGGGAAGATGAACAGCGCCGCCAGCAGACCGTACATGCCCGCCAGCGTGAGCAGCGCGTACAGGTCACGCGCACGAAAACGCGCCGCCAAGTCGAGCAGCAGCGCGCTGAGAACAGCGAAGCCGATGATGCCGACGACATCGGTCGGCGCGGGGATCGGCGTCCAGAAGCCGATCACCGACAGGCTGAGCAGCAGCCCCGCCAGCAGCAACCGGTAGCGCGTCATGGCTTGATCGCCACCAACTGCGACACATGATCGGCTTCGCTGTTGCGGATGATCTTCCAGTCGCCAAAATAGCCTGCGAGTTCCCCCGCGCCGAGCAGGAAATCGCGCGGGGCATCCGGGGCAAGCTGCGCGCAGTGTGCGTTGAATGACTCGTAGATGATGCGTCCACCCGGCTTGATCGCGGCGCGCAGCATCGGGAACATTTCGCGGTGCAAGAAGCGGATCACGCAGACGAGATCGTAGGTGTTCGGTTCGAGCGCCAGCTCGTCGAAATCGGCTTGCAAAAAGTTGACCGTGCGCAAACCGCGCATGGCGGCTTGTTCCTGCGCACGAGTGAGCGCCACGCGGCTGATGTCCATCAGATCGACCACGTAGCCCTGTGCCGCCAGCCACAAGCCGTTTTGCCCCAGTCCGCACGCAAGATCAAGCGCACGGCGACCGGCGAAAGGCTCGATTATGAGTGGCGGAATCGGCGGTGTGTATTGAAACAAGATCGGGTCTGGGTCGGGATACGGGAAATTGATCGTCTCCCGGTAAATCGCGTCCCAGCGCACTCGGTCTCTTGCTGACATGAGTTCTGTACCTGTAAGCCCCTGCGTCCGGTTACGTAGCAATTCTGACGATCAGGGTGTATGTGAGTTGTTATAAACGTTACCCCAAAACTGCGCGAAAGTACAGTAAAGTAGGAAGTCCTATTTATCGTAAGGGATAATATGGGCGGGGGCGCTGCGCGGCTAGTCCCTGCCCGCATACACGGGGATATACGCCAGCGCATCGGGGACGGCAGACATCGCCTCGGCGTCGCCGGGGTAGAGGGTCGCATTCGGGTTACGGCGGCGGCGTTCGTGCAGCGCGTAGGCGTCGCGCACGCGGACGAAATCCGGATCGCGCCAGCCGTCGATGCGCAGGCACGCCATGAGCGCACGTATCCGCTGACCGCTGGCGCTGTTCCAATCCGCGCCCGCCGTTTTGAGTAGATCGCCTGCCGCGCCCGCATCCCCGCCGAGCTTCCCCTGCATCGACGCGCTCAGGCGCTCGAACAGGCTGCCCACCTGACGTGGATCGATCCCGGCTGCCATCTGCCGCACATCCGCCGGGAGCAGATCGAGCGGAATATCACCCACCGCAGCGCGTTCGGACTCCGTGAGGGTGAGCGTTGGCGCGTTCAAGGCGCGTTCCAAGCAGGCGCGATCCGTGTAGTATTCAAGCGCCGTCAGCAGATCGATAGGTGCGCCATTCTGAAACACCGTAAACGGGGATGCTCCGTCGAGATCACACGCGAGGATCAACAGCGGCAGCGGCATCAGCGGCGGTGGGGTCTCCGCGAGGACGCGAATCCAACCGGAGCGCGGCGGCGCGACGAAAAGGCGCACGGCGTGCCGGTAGGTGCGTCCCGGCAGCAAGCCGAACGGGTTGAAGGCGGCATAGCCGGAGGCGGTGAGCTGATCGCGCCACAGCGCGGCGACCGAAGCCTGATCGTCAGATCGGCAGAACAGACTGAACCAAGGAGTCATGGCGTGCATCCTGAGCGGCATAGCTGACCAGACTGCCCGCATCGACGAAACCGAGTTCGCGGTGCAGTTCGCGGCGTTCTTTATTCGACGTAAACACCATCGTGCAGCCGCGCGCGCGCGCTTCATACAGCGCCGACGTGATCAGGAACTTGTACAGTTCGGGCGATCCGGCTTCGCGCATCAGCGCCAGCGCGGTGATATGCCCGGTTTTGTGCTCCGGCTGAACGCTCAGACGCGCGATCCCAATCGGGAAGCCGAAGCGGAAGATCATCAGGTCGATCAGCTTGCCCTGCTGCGCGGGCGTTTGCGTCACCACGAGCGGTTCTGCCCCCGACTTGACGACCTCGTAGAGTGGATTACGCCACACGCGCCACCACCATTCGACGCCGCGCTCTTTTTCCACCGTCTCGACATGCGCGCTCGACATGACGACGGGCGGTTGGGGCGGGTCGCCGCTGCACACGAGGATCGGGCTTTCGCGGTCACGGTTCAAATCGCGGATGGTCTTGGCGAAAAACGGCGGGAACAACCCTTCCATATAAACGAAACGCGCGGCGCGTCCGTAGCCCTTCAAATGCTGAATCCCGCTTTCGATGTCGCTGGCGGCGACCCACGCAGTGCTGCGGCGCGGCGTAACGTAATTCACATCGGGCAGCGAGTATGATGGATGATGGACAACTTCGACCAAGCCGGTGGTTTCGTGGAGCGCCCCCATATCCGTCTGAGCCGCAAAGAGATGTTCCAGCACCAGCCGCAGTACGCGCCGTACTTCTCTGGCTTCTGCATCGTCCATGATACGCCTTTAACATCCGCCCATCTTCATATGAATCGATTGTAACATTGAACGACACTGCGAAGCACAAGGGTCAAGGCGATTCCGGGTGATAGAAATAGGCGCGCAGCACTAGCCGCCCCAAGCGCAGTTCGTCGCCATGACGCAGCACGCGCACTTCCTGCGGATACAAGCGCTGTCCGTTGATGAACGTCCCGTTCGCGCTGCGCATATCCGAGACGGTCAGCGTGCTCAGCTTAGAATTGAACGCCAGCGACATGTGCAGGCGTGACACGCCGTGATTACCCGCTCCCTGTTCGCTCAGGTCAACATCCGGGCGCATGGTCGCGCCGTCCGCGCGTCCGATGACGATCTCATGGTTGAACTGCTGCGGGCGGATTTTGTACGACTGGTTGGTATTGGTCACCAGCAGCACGAGCGTCGAATTCGGTCCGAAAAAATCGGAGCGGTTCATCTTCTGATCGGGATCGTTCAGACGCACCGTATCATGGAAGCTGGCATCGGTTTTCAAGAAATAGCCGCAGCTATAGCAAAAAACCTCGTTGGCGGGGTTCGGCTTCTGGCACTGCGGGCAGGCGATCATCTTCGGGGCAGGGGGTGTCACCGTGACCGGAGCGGGCGTCGCCGGCAGCGGCGGGATCACCGGCGGGACAATGGCTGGAGTCATCAGCGGGTTGGGGGGCGTAACTGCCAGCGGTTTGATCGGCTTGATTGCTGCCGCTGTGCCGGTTTTGGTGATGTTGTTCGTCGGGCTCTCGCCCTTGCGTTCGGCTTCCCATTCGCGCACACGGCGCACGATTTCTGCCCGCGAATCGGCATCCAGCAGTTCGATCTGGAAGCGGAGCGTTTGCAGAGCGGTTGTTGCATCTTGACCACGAGTCCGCAGCCCGACGTACATTTCGAAGGTTTCGCTCACCAGTGCCATCGCCGTTCCTCGCTGCCCTTCCAAGCAGAGCTATCTTGACCTGAATCTATTTTACCGTGAAGTCTAATCTGTACTGCAAAAACACCCTGCAATCGTGACGATATTACCACCCTTAACCAAGCGCGCCAAAACGCCGTTTCTGTGATTTTTTGCACAATGAATCACCCGATAAATTTGTCGGAAATGCTTGTTTGACAAGGTTTTCTGCGTAAGTTACACTGTTCAAACACTTACCATCGCCACTTGTGCAGCCCACAGGTGGCATTTGTTTAAAGACGTTAGCTTTCGAGGAGTACGCGATGTTCAAACGGGTAGCTTTGATCGTATTGGTGGCAGCTCTCGCCCTGACCGGCGTGGTCGTCGTCGCCCAAGATACGCCGCCGGTAGCAGTCGGTGAAATCACGCAGCGCATCATGGATCGCGGAGAACTGCTCTGCGGTGTCAATACGGGTTTGGCGGGGTTTGCGGCGCTGAACGACGCGGGTGAGTATGAAGGTTTCGACGTTGACTTCTGCCGTGCGGTTGCGGCGGCGATTCTCGGCGATGCCAACGCGGTCTCCTACCGTCCGCTGCAAGCTGGCGAACGCCAAGCGGCGATCCAGTCGGGCGAAATCGACATGATGTCGCGCAATACGACGCGTACGCTCAGCCGCGATGCGGTCTGGGGCGCAACTTTCGCGCCGGTGACCTTCTATGATGGTCAGGGCTTGATGGTGCGCACGGATACCGGCATCACGCAAATTGAGGAACTCGAAGGCGCGTCGATCTGCGTGCAAAGCGGCACGACGACCGAACTGAACCTCGCCGATGCCTTCAGCCAGCGTGGTCTGAGCTACGAACCGCAGGTTTTCGCCGATGCTGCCGCGACATGGGAAGGCTACCTGAGCGGGCGCTGCGACGCCTTCACGACGGATAAGAGCGGTCTCGCGGCGTACCGTGCGACCTCGGAAGATCCCGGCGCGCACACCATCCTCGAAATCACCCTGAGCAAGGAACCGCTCGCCCCGCTCACGCCGCAGTCGGATGCGCAGTTCGCCGACATCGTCGCGTGGACGATCTACGGTCTGATTCAGGCGGAAGAATTCGGCATCACCAGCGAAAACGTTGACAGCTTCCTGACCAGCGATGTGCCGGAAATCCAGCGCTTCTTGGGTGCGGGCGACAACGCCGCCGGGTCGTACTACGGGATCGCCAATGACTTCATGGTCACGGTCATCCGTCAGGTCGGCAACTATGGCGAAATCTTCACCCGTCACCTCGGTCCCGACACGCCGTTCGGCTTGGAACGCGGCTTGAACGCGCTGTGGACTGACGGCGGTCTGATGTACGCGCCGCCCTTCCGTTAACCAACAGATCAGGACTGAGGAAAAGCAGGACTGAGGACTGAGTAAAGACAATAGCCGAAACAAGCCTTTGTTCTTCTCTCAGTCCTCTCTTCTACTTAGATTTGGAGACACTTCCCCGATGGCAGCAGCGCAGCCCCGTAATTCATTCAATATTCTGCGGGATACCCGCTTTCTGGCGATCATCGGTCAGATTATTTTTGCGATCATCGTCATTGCCGCCGTCTATGGCTTAATGACTAGTATTCTTACCGCCCTTGCAGACCAAAATCTCACGCCTAATCTGGGCGTTTTAAGTAATCGCGCCGGGTTCGACATCGGCGAAGCGCCCGACTGGTACACGTCTGACGCGACCTACTGGACAGCGTACAGCGTCGGCTTTGTCAATACGCTGCGCGTGGTCATCCTCGGCTTGATCTTCTCAACCCTGATCGGCATCTTTGTCGGCATTTTCCTCCTCAGCAAAAACTGGCTCGTGCGGAACATCTCGGTGGTGTACGTCGAAGTGCTGCGTAACACTCCGCTGCTGCTCCAGTTGTTCGTGTGGTATTTCGTGGTGATGTTCAGCCTGCCGAGCTTCCAGCAGAGCATCGCCCTGCCGCAAGAAGGCATTACCAGCCTCCCGCTGCGCTGGTTCGCCTACCTGATCGCCGGGTATTTTGTGCGGGGCTATCTGCGCAGTCTGCCGCCCTCGCGCCATGCATGGCGGCGTCCCATCGTGTATGCCGCGCTCGCCATCATCGCGCTGGTCGAGGTGGTTTCGTGGTTGGGCAGCGGTTGGAACGCCGCGCTCCGCTTCGAGCTTCAGCCGTGGATCTACCTGAACATTCGCGGGTTTGCCTTCCCCGAAATCCTGCCGACGGCGCGCTTTGCCGAATGGCTGGCGTTCATCACGATTGGCGTGACGCTGGCGGGAATCGCGTGGGTTTACTTCGGTCGGCTCAAAGAGGCAACCGGAAAGCCCTACCCGCGCACGCTCTACGCGGTCGTCTCCATCGTCGTGCTGACCGTGATCGGCTGGCTGTTTGTCAGCGGTGAACCGACCCCGGCGACCATCCCCGTGATCAACACGGACGGGCAGACGACCCTCATGACGCTCGAAGAGGCGCGTGAAGCCGATCTGCTCACGGCGGAGGACGAACTGTTCTACGCACAAGCCCCGATGATCGTCAAACTGCCGCAGAAGACGAATTTCCGCTTCACACAGGGCAGCGAGATTTCGCCGGAATATGTCGGTCTGCTGCTCGGCTTGGTGATCTATACGTCGGCGTTTATCGCGGAAATCGTGCGGGCGGGCATTCTCGCCGTGCCGCATGGGCAGGTCGAGGCGGCGCGCGCGCTCGGCTTGAGCCAGAGCGATGTGCTGCGCCGCGTGGTGCTGCCGCAAGCGCTGCGCGTGATCATCCCGCCGCTCGGCAACCAGTACCTCAACCTTGCCAAGAATTCGAGCCTCGCCATCGCCATCGCCTTTGCCGACTTGTACCAGATCGCGATCACCATCATGAATCAGTCGGGGCAGTCGGTGACGGTCATGGTCATGGTCATGCTGACGTATCTCGTCCTTAGCCTGATCATCGCCACGTTGATCGAACGGGCGAACCGCCGCTTCCAGTTAGTCACCCGGTAAAGGATAAGCAGGATGGCGACCACCCTCGACCCGCGTGATATTACGACCGTAGCCTACGACGAACCCCCAATCAAACCGCCGCCGCGCTTGGCGGTCGGTCCGCTGGCGTGGGTGCGCGATAACCTGTTTAGTTCGATCTTCAACTCGATCCTGACGATCATCAGCGGCGCGCTGCTTATCTCGCTGATCACGTCGTTCTTCACGTTCGTCACCACACAGGCGAACTGGTATGTCGTGATCTACAACATCCGCCAGTTCATGATCGGGCGCTTCCAAGCAGAGTACGAATGGCGCTTGCAGGTCATGCTGCTGGTGATCGCCTTCGTGATCGGCGTGGCGGTGGCGGCATGGGCGCGCGTTTCCCGCCTGTTCGTGATCGCCGCCGTCGCCGTCATCGCGCTGGCGTTCATCATCCCCGCCGCGATCAACACGTATGTCCCGCTGCCGCCGATGTACCTGACGGCGGGCGATGGCGAACTCACGTCTGGTTCCGCGACCGTCACGCCGATCAATACGTTCGGCTTTATCGGCGCGGCGGGCGAAGACATTCGCTTGGAGTTGGCGACCGATCTCTCGCAGGACGATCAAACGCTGCGGACGCTGCACAGCTTTGCCGACAACGCGGCGAACCTGCTGCGCGCCGCCGCCGAAACCCGCCTGACGAATCAGGCGCGGCTTGCCGAAATCAACCGCCTGCTGGCGGAAGACACGCCCGCTTTCCGCACCCTGACCGACAATCAGCGCGCCGCGCTCGAAACCGAACTCGGACGGCTGCAAATCCCCGAGCCGGTCACCGAGACGGCGGCACTCAATCAAAACCCGGTGACATTCCGCATTTTGCGCGGCTCGACGCTCGAACCGCTGCTCGAAGGCACGCTCGAACCGGACGGGCGCTCGTACCTGCTCACCCTGCCGGAAAGCGGCTGGTATGTGCTTGAAACGAGCGGCGCAGGCATTGGCTTGATCGAGTCCGAGGGCATTTATCCGCACCTCGAACGCAGCTATTCCCGCTCCGAGGAATTGAATGCAGCGGGCGAAGTCATCAGCCAAGCCGGGCGCTACTCGCAGTACGTTCGCTTGACCGATGGTTTCATCACCGAGGAAGTCCGCCCGCAGATCGAAGGCACTCCTGTGCCGATGGCAGGCATCATCGACAACCAGTATCGCGGCGACCGCACCTTCTCCGATTATCTCCGCCTGTATCTCGCGCCGTTCCTCGACGTGATCAACGAGGCGCTGCTGCTGGTCGGAATTTCGTTCGCGGTCGGCTATGCTGGCATCACACTGGTCAACCGCGCTGCCCCACCGGAGGCGAAAAAGCGCAACCGCCGCGCCGTCGCTCAGCGGATTTCGTCATGGCTGCTCGGCGCGCTGCCGTTCGTCATGTTCATTCTGGCGTATGGCATCGGCGGCGTACTGCCGATCACCGACACGCGGCGTTGGGGCGGCTTGCTGCTCACGATCATGCTGACGATGGTCGGGATCATCGCGTCGTTCCCGCTCGGCGTGCTGCTGGCGCTCGGACGGCGCAGCAAGCTCCCGGTGGTCAGCACCGTTTCGACGCTCTACATCGAATTCGTGCGCGGTGTCCCGTTGATCACCGTGCTGTTCATGGCACAGCTTCTCGTCCCGTTGGTCAACCCGGCGCTGGCGGAGGTCGATAACGTCTTCCGCGCGATGGTCGGGATCACGCTGTTCAGCGCGGCGTACCTTGCCGAAAACGTGCGCGGCGGCTTGCAGGCGATCCCGCACGGGCAGGAAGAAGCCGCGAAAGCGGTCGGCTTGGCAGGCTGGCAGATCACGCTGTTTATCACGCTGCCGCAGGCGCTGCGCTACGTGATTCCGGCGCTGGTCGGGCAGTTCATCTCGCTGTTCAAGGATACGTCGCTGGTGGCGATTGTCGGCTTGATCGACCTGACGGGCATCACGCAGGCGACCGTCGCGCAGACCGAATTCCTCGGCTTGCGCCGCGAAGGCTACCTGTTCATCGGCATCATCTACTTCGTGTTCAGCTACGTCATGGCAGCGATCAGCCGCCGCCTTGAAGCGAGTGGTTCGGGCGCGGCGAGAAGAGTATAAAGCAGTAGAAAAAGTTGAAAGTGACGAGTTGAAAGTAGACAAACTATCGTCTCACTTTGGACTTTGGACTTTCAACTTTCAACTTTGGAGATTTTGTATGACTGATAACGCAACCGTCGCACGCGACCCGATCATCGTGTGCAAGAACGTCAACAAGTGGTTTGGCGAGTTTCATGTGCTGCGCGATGTGAGCGTCGAGGTCTTGCAGCGCGAGGTGGTCGTCGTGATCGGTCCGTCCGGTTCCGGCAAATCGACCTTCATCCGCTGCATCAACCGCCTTGAGGAGCATCAAGAAGGCAAGATCATCGTGGACAACATCGAGTTGAGCCACGACGTGCGCAACATCGCCGCCATCCGCCGCGAGATCGGCATGGTCTTCCAGCAGTTCAACCTGTTCCCGCACCTGACCGTGCAGCAGAACATCACCCTCGCGCCGATTCAGGTGCGCCGCTGGTCACGCGATAAAGCCGAGGCGAAGGCGCGCGAACTGCTGGATCGCGTCGGCATTCCCGAACAGGCGGATAAGTACCCCGGTCAGCTTTCGGGCGGGCAGCAGCAGCGCGTAGCGATTGCGCGGGCGCTGGCGATGGAACCGAAGATCATGCTGTTTGACGAGCCGACCTCGGCGCTCGACCCGGAGATGATCAAAGAGGTGCTGGACGTGATGAAGGAACTGGCGCAAAGCGGTATGACCATGCTGTGCGTCACGCACGAGATGGGTTTCGCCCGCGAAGTCGCGGATCGCGTCCTGTTCTTCGATCAGGGGCGCATCGTCGAGACGGGGACGCCGGAACACTTCTTCGAGAATCCGCAGCACCCGCGCACACAGATGTTTTTGTCGCAGATTCTCTA
>JACSRG010000576.1 GCA_014879865.1 Anaerolinea sp. | reverse complement strand
ATCGGCTTTAAAGCCGATTTTTCGTTGTTAAGCTTTTACACGCTTTGTAATGTAAGTTCGAGCGCAGAAGAGTCTTCGGGGAGCGCAGTCAAGCCCGGTAGTTCGAGCCGGTAGCCGACGCCGCGCACGGTCTTGAGATACTGCGGCGTACCGGGATCGGCTTCGATCATCTGCCGAATCCAGCGGATATGCACGTCGAGCGTGCGCGTATCGCCCAGATAATTGGTGTGCCAGACGGTCTCCATCAGGCGTTTGCGATCCAGCGTCTCGCCCGCGTGCGCCATGAACATCTCAACCAGCAGCGCCAGTTTCGGTGTGAGCGAGTTCTCCTGTCCGTTGGTGATCAGCACGCGGCGCGCGGAATTCAGAGAAAGATGCCCGACTTCCAGCACCGAATCAGTTGCGGGCGCGGTCAGCAGTCGTTCAATCGTGTTGACCAGCTTGCGCGACGTGAACGGTTGGAACAGCAGCGCGTCGGCGGGGCTGTTGTTCTTCGCCTTGGCTTCTGGATGCAGGTGGATCAAGGGGAGCGAACCGATACCGTCCTTCAACTGGCGCGCGATACGGTCGCCGGGGGTACGTAAGGAAATTGCATCCAAGACGACGATGTGGCATGACTGCGCCTGTTGAATCGCTTGTTTGCCGCTGGAAACGGTGATCACGGTGTAGCGTTTACGCAGAGCGTCCGCGAACGACGCGCGCTGCATTCCCGTTTTTTCCACGAGCAAAACCGTCGCCATAATCCCTCCTACCTACGGATGTTGAAGTATGAATTATAGTCCCGTTTGGGATGCGAGCAAACGATCTACTCCACAACTTAACCAAGTTGCGGTAATCTTGCGCCATGTGATGTTGGCATCGGATAGGACTTTCGAGTGATATACGCCACAACCTTTCGAGATCTCGCTCAATGGACAGTCGAGCAGGCAGTCGCCATCCAGCAAATTCCCGCGCCCACGTTCGAGGAAAAAGCGCGCGCCGAGTATGTTGCCGCGCAGTTTCGAGCGCTCGGATTGTCCGATGTCGCCGTAGACGATCTGTTCAATGTGTACGGGCGGCTTGCCGGGAACGCGTCGGATCGCACCGGGCTGATGGTCGCCGCGCATACCGACACCGTCTTCGCGGCAGATACCGATTTGAGCGTGCGGCGCGAAGGTGACATCATCTTCGGCGTGGGATTAGGCGATAACAGCATCGGCGTGGCGGGAATGCTGGCGCTGGCGAAGTGGCTGCGCGACGAACACATTACCCCGCCTTACGACCTGTGGTTCGTCGCCACGAGCCGCGAAGAAGGTCTAGGCGATCTCGGCGGGATGCGCGCCGCCTTTGACCGTCTGCGCGCCAAGATTCACGGGGTGATCAACTTGGAGGGGTTGGCTTTCGGGCATGTCTACCATGCCGGGATCGCCGTGCGCCGCCTCAAGATCACAGCGCACGTCGCCGGCGGGCATAGTTGGCTGCACTTTGGACGTCCAAGCGCCACCCATGCGATTATTCAACTCGGCGCGAAGATCACCGCGCTGCAGCCCCCGCTCACCCCGCGTACGACCTATAATATTGGTATGCTCGAAGGCGGCACGACGATCAACGCGATTGCCGCCAGCGCGAGTCTGTGGCTCGATTTGCGCTCGGAGGAGCGTCCGGCGCTGGCACAGCTTGAGGCGGAAGTGCGCAGTTTCATCAAGGCACTGGAGACCGACGAATTGACGTTTACGGTCGAGATCGTCGGGGATCGTCCGGCAGGCGCGCTGCCCGCGACCCACGCCTACGTGCAGAGCGCGCTTGAAGTCATGGCAGAACTCGGCGTGCGCGGCTCACTGGAAGTGGGCAGCACAGACGCCAACGTCCCGCTGTCGGAAGGCTGCCCCGCGATCACGGTCGGCATCACACGCGGCGGGAATGCGCATCGCCTTGACGAATACTTGGAGGTCAGCCCGGTGGCGCTCGGTCTGCGCCAGTTGACCATGCTGCTTATGCGGATTGCAAAGGAAACGCGATGAATCAGATCGCCGTTCTGGTCATTATCCGGCGCGACTTCGCGAGTCGTTACTACAAGAACTTGTCGCAGTACGAGCCGTTCAATTTGACGCTCGTCACCGACATCAACGACGCGCTGGAGGTGCTGTCGAACCCGGACACGCCGATTGACGTGCTGGTGCTCGACAATGCGCTGGATCGCTCGACCGAATTCATCAGCGAAGTGCGGCACAAATCGCCGCGCCTGCTGATCGTGCTCGTGGATGAAGAAGCCGATTTCGCCATCCCCGGCAACGCCGACGAACTGACCACGACGCCCTTCGTCAACGACGATCTCGTGCGCAAAATCAACCGGCTGATGTCGGATCGCCGGTTGGAAACGCTGCGCGCCGACACCATCCCCCACGTTCGTGACTTCGCCAAGCGGCTGCGCAAAGCAGCGGGCGAAATCGGCAAGCAGCAGGCAGCGGTGAGCGCGTGCCGTGACCTCGGCTACGACTACGTGGCGTTCTACCGCATGGAAAGCGTGAACCCGATCAAGGTAACGCTCAAGGCACAGGATGGCGCAGCAGCGATTCAGGCGGTTGCGCCCAAACAGGCTACCCCCGAAGACGTGATCGGCTGGGTGGCACAGATGGGCGAGACCAAAGTGGTCAGCCCGCAAGACGAACTCAATCACCCGCTGGTCAAACGCGGGCGGCTCGGCGCGGCAGCCGTCGCCGCCGTCGGTTTGACCAATCGCTATGGCGTGCTCGTGGCGTGCCGTGATCAACCGGGCACGATCACCGAGCAAGATGTCATGCTGCTTGAGCTGGTCAGCGCGCAGCTTGCCGCCGTCGTGTCGAAAGAAGGCTAGGCAACTGTCTCGACATATTCGACCAGTGTGCTTGGCTCAGGAATCGGTAAGCCGCTCTCGACCAAGCCCTCAAGATGGAACTGAATCGCTTCCTGAATCAGGAGCTTAACTTCATCCAGCGTATCAGCAGCAGCTCCGCATCCGGGCAAATCCGGTGCATACGCGCCATAGCTGCCCGTCTCAGCATCATACTCGATCACAATTGCATAGCGCAGCATCACTCCTCCGGCTGACTGTTTACAGCGTCTTCAGCGCGGCGGCGAACCGTTCGATCTCCTCATGCGTGTTGTAGTGCGCCAAACCGACCCGCAGCATACCGTGTTCCGCGTGCCCTAAGCGCCGCATGATCTCCACCGCGTAATAATTCCCATCCCACACGTAGATGTGACTCTGGGCAAGGCGCTGCGCGATCTCGGTTGGCGTATGATCGGCGTGCGTAAAGACAACCGTCGGCACACGCTCGTGCAGGCGGTTCGACTGCGTGATCCCGGCGATCTGGACTCCCGGCGTCGCATGCAGCACGTCGATCAGGTGCGCGGAAAGTTCACGCTCGTATGCGCCGAGCGCGTCCATGCCTGCCACGACCGCCGCGCGCGAGTCGGCACGCGGACTGACACCGCCGAGCGACGCAAGGTAATCGACGCACGCGCCGATTCCGGCGATCAGTTCGAAGGCGGGCGTCCCGGTCTCCCAGCGATACGGCGGCATATCCTTCGACGGACGCACCTTGTAGGCGGGCAAACTCGCCAGCAAGTCGTAACGCCCGTACAGAATCCCCGCGTGGGGACCGAAGAACTTGTACGACGAGCAGAGCAGAAAATCGCAGCCGATCTCCTGCACGTCGATGACGATATGCGGCGCGCTCTGCACCGCGTCCACGACGTAGACCGCACCGGCGGCGTGCGCCATCGCGGCGATCTGCTTGACCGGGTTGATCGTCCCGACGGCGTTCGAAGCGTGGACGGTCGCGACGATCTTCGTGCGGTCGGTCAGCGCGGCTTCGAGCGTGTCGAGATCGAGCGTGCAGTCGCGCTCGATGATGTCCACCCAGCGCACGACCAAGCCGTAATCCTCGGCGATGCGCAGCCACGGCGACACATTCGCATCGTGATCCATGCGCGTCAGGACGATCTCGTCGCCTGCCTGTAACGTCTTGGCAAGCGCGCGGCTCAGCGCGAAGTTGAGCGTCGTCATGTTCGCGCCGATCACGATCTCGTCGGGGCGCGCGGCGTTCAGGAAGGCTGCCAGTTTCTCGCGGGTGGCGCGTACCATCGCGTCACTGTGCTGGCTGGTCGAGAACTGCCCGCCGGAATTGGCATTCATCGTCACGAAATACCCCGTTACCGCGTCAATCACGTCTTGCGGAACCTGCGTCCCGGCGGGGTTGTCGAAAAACACGGGGGTCACGCCGTCTACACGCGGCTGAAGCGCGGGGAAGCGCGCGCGCACCGCCATCACGTCAAATGCTGCCATGCTCAAATCATCCTGTGAGGTGAAAGTCTATGAGGATAGTGTAGCGCAAGCGCGCATTCTGTGTAGGGGCATGATATATCATGCCCCCACTCCGGGAAAAGTTATGGATTTTCCGGCAAAAAGGCGTTCGTGAATGCCGCTTCGAGATCGAGCGGCGTGGAGAGGTAGCCCATTTGCATGAGCGTCGCCTGCGTCACCTGCCACGAGTCGAGCGTCGAGACGCCGAGTTCGTCCGCGTCCCAGTATTCAATCGTCTCCAGCAGAATCGCAAACTGGATCAACTCGTCGGCGCTGGATCGTTCTGCCAGCGTCACCAGCGCATCGACCCGCCGCGCCGTGATGTCTGCGCGTGCCGCATCGGGAGTCGCCAGCAGCCATTCAGCTTGATCCGCGCTCACGTTTTCCAACCCCAAGCGCAGATCATACGACATCGGCAGGTTTTCGACATACGCTGTGCTGATCAAATACGCTTCTGCCGGGTTGTTGATGGTATCGCGCAGCCCCTGATCGAAGGCGCGCACAACCGCCGCCACGAGTTCAGGGTTGTTGGTAATCGTCTCCTCGTTGGTGACGATCCCGTTCGAGACCATATCGGCGGCATCCGCCACCGGGATCACCGTGACACCCGTCACCGTCCCGCAGTCACCCGCCGCCGCACGATTTTCAATTTGCAGCGGTTCGTTATTGCTGTAGACGACTGACGCCTCGACGCGCCCTACGCAGACCGCCTCCGGCGCGTTGAAGCCGATTTCTTCAAGCTGGATGTCCTGTTCGGTCATGTTGTTAGCGCTGAGCAAGGCGGTCATGCCGCTGTACGACGCGCCAAAGCGACCGGGAATGCCGACCACACGCCCGCGCAAATCCTCGACGGTCGTGATACCGCTGTCCACCGGTGCGACAATCCCGACCGGGTACGCCTGAAACCACTCGTAGACGAACACCACCGGACGCCCGTTCGCCCGCGCGGTAATCACCTGCTCGCCGCTAACCATGCCGAACTGCCGCTGGTTGGCGGCGATCAAGTCTACGCCAAGCGGCTCATCGCCATGTTCGATGACAAGATTGATGCCCTCATCCGCAAAATACCCCTTCTCGATGGCGACATACAGCGGCGCAAACTGAATGTTGGGGACAAAGGTCAGGAAGAAAGTCAGGTCGGTGCTTTGTGCCGTTACGCCCCCCATCGTGAGAAGGGCGATCAGCGGGACGAGGATCAGACGTGCAGATTTCATGAAACGCAGACTCCTTTGAAGCGAGAAACATAGAGCGTATGGCGGTAGCGTCGTCCTCTGGTTCTATTTTGTGGTGACCGACGACGCCCGCCGCTGTGCTTTGAGCAACCGTCGCTCGAGCAGCGCAACCAAACCGTACATCACGCGGGCAATCAGCGCCAGTGTGAAGATCGCTACCCAGACCAGCGGCGTGTCGAACTGATCGCGCGCCAGCTTGATCAGGAAGCCGAGTCCGGCGTTTGCACTGACGAACTCACCCACCACCGCGCCGATCACCGCCAGCGTAGCGCTGACCTTCAACCCGCTGAGCAGCACGGGCAGCGACGCCGGAACTTCCAGCTTGAGGAACAGGTCACGCGCCGTCGCGCCGAACGAGCGCATTAGTTCGCGCTGTTCAAGCGGAACACTGCGAATGCTCACAATCGTGTTCATCAACATCGGGAAGAAGACGATCAGCGCGCTGGTGACAATCTTACTGGTTGAACCATTGCCGAACCAGATCACCAGCAGCGGCGCGTAGGCAACGACCGGCGTCGATTGAAAGACCAGCACCACCGGCGACAGCACATCTTCGAGGATGCGGCTTTTCGCCATGCCGTAACCAAGCGCTACGCCTGCCATGACGCCGACTCCCAAGCCCATTAACATCTGGCTGACCGTCGTGCTCGTGTGCAGCCACAGGCGTCCATCGCGCAGCACGATGATAAACTTGTCGAATACGGCGGACGGCGGCGGAATGATGAATTCGGGATAAAGGCGCAGCAGCGTCACCACCTGCCACACGACGAACAGCGCCAGCACGCCGATGATCGGCGCGAACGTGCCCCGGCGTCCAGTGGAAATACGCCGCTGTACCTGTCGCAAATTGTCGTAGATCGCGTTGGCTTGCATAAAAACACCCCGTCATTCTCGTGAACTTCGGGGCAGGAGGGGCATAGGGTATGCAAAACAATCAGCCATCTACACGACGCCTGATCGAGTGACCTATGCCAAGCCCAAGAGAGCGCAAAGCCAGCGTAGCAACGCCGCGCACTCTTGATCGCCTTCTCCCATCCAGACTGTCACTGTCGGCACTGGAATTTCACCAGTTCCACCGGACGCGCGCTTGTTCGGCTGCGCGTCACGGGTAGCGGGCTGTACCGCCGATCGGGAATTTCACCCTGCCCCGAAGGCTGCTCGTATGTGATCAGTATAACACAGTTTCGGCAGCGATTCTATAACGGTTCATCAGCGCTCGGCAGCGTGAACCGGAAGTACCCGCCGCGCCCGTCCTTGCCGTGATCGTTGTTCTCGACCCAGATGCGCCCGCCGTGCGCCTCGACGACGTGTTTGCAGATCGCCAAGCCCAAGCCGGTGCCTTCGCGCCCAGAACGCGCCGGATCGACCTGATAGAAGCGCTCGAAGATACGCTCGCGGTGGTCTTCCGGCACCCCCGGTCCGTTGTCAAGCACGCTGATGATGATCTCGTCCGCGCCTGCTTCCGCCGTCGCCGTGATCGTTTCGCCCTGCGGTGACCACTTGATCGCGTTGTGAATCAGATTGATCAGCACCCTGCGCACAAGGTCACGATCTGCCAGCGCCAGAAGATTTTCGGGAACGCTGGTCGTCAGCTTGAGCTCCTTGTTGTTGCTCTGCTCCACCAACCGTTCGACCGCTTCGTTGACCAGTTCATACACTGGTGTTTCGACCAAGCGCAAAATCGCCTGCCCGGACTCGATCATGGAGAGGTCGAGCATTTCTTGCATCAGCCACAACAGCGAGTCCGTCTCCCGGGCGATGGCTCGCAACGCGGAGGTGCTTTGCTTGCGCTTCGGCTTGTCCTGCTCATGGAACAACCCGTCGATGATCAAGCGGATGTTGGCGATGGGGTTGCGCAGTTCGTGCGAGATGTTCGCCACCATGTCACGGCGGGCACGGTTCAAGCGGACGAGTTCGCTCACATCTTGCAGCGCCAAGCCGATGAACAGGTTGCCGTCGCGCCGGATGACCTGACAGCGCACCCGGTAATGGCGCTTGGCATAGGTCAACTGCTCCTCAAAGACTTCTTCCTCGTTGGCAAGCGCATCGACGACCATCATTTCGAGTTCGGGGAGGTGCGTCACTTCCCCCAGCCCCTGTCCGATGGGACGTTCCACGCCAAACATGGATTCGGCGCTGTCGTTGATGGCGATAACCCGGTACTCCTCATCGACGACGATCAAGGCATCGTAGGCGGCATTCGCCAGCGTCAGTGCCAGTGCCAGCTTGTATTCGCCGCCATCCTCCGCTTCGCCCAACGCCTGCTTCAGTGTCGTCAGCGCGCTGTCCTGCTGACCGAGCGTCTGCTGCATGGATGCCAGCAGCCGTTCGCGCTCGATCACTTCGTGCTTCAGTTGGGTCAGCGCCGTGGTCTGCTCGGTAATCGCCGTGTGCAGCGCCGCCAACTCCTGCTCTCGCTGAGAAATCGTCTTGCGCAGACGATCCAGTTCTCCCTGCTGAAACTCCATAGGTTGGTGTTACCTACCCCTCAAACCGGTAGCCCACCCCGCGCACGGTGACAATCCGCTTGGGGTTGGATGGGTCATCTTCGATCTTTTCGCGCAGCCAGCGAATATGCACATCGACCGTGCGCTTATCCACGAAGTAATCATAGCCCCAGACTTTCGTGAGGATCAAGTCACGGGATAACACCACGCCGCGATTGCGCATCAACTCCACGAGCAGATCGAATTCCTTGTTGCTCAGCTTCGTCTCTTTGCCATCCTTGAACAACCGGCGTCCCGTCAGGCTGAGACGCAGATCGTTCGAGACCAGTTCGTCTTGCAGTGCGGGGCGACCCGGCGCGCGGCGCATCACGGCGCGGACGCGTGCCAGAAATTCGCCTAAACCGAACGGCTTGACGACATAATCATCCGCGCCGCTTTCCAACCCGACGATCTTATCCACTTCCGTCCCGCGCGCGGTCAGCATGATGATCGGAATATGCGCCGTCGCCGCGTCCCGGCGGATAATACGGCACAGGCTCAAACCATCCAGCTTGGGCAGCATAATATCAAGGATGATCAGGTCGGGGTGTTCGCCACGCAGCTTATCTAAGCCTTCTTCCCCGTCTCCCGCCGTCATCACGAAGAAGCCTTCGCCACGCAGCTTTTCCGCTAAATTTCGGGCAAGCGTTTCTTCGTCTTCTACGATGAGTACTTTAGCCATGTGACCTCCAGACAAGACACAGGATTAAGAATATCAAATTTGTACTAAGTCCTATTTAAACTTGTTCGGAGGTTAGTTTAAGAAATTTAATCCTCACAACACGATTTGACTCCGCCAAGTGAACGGGCTGCGCGCACCGCGTTCCGAATCGCCTGTGTCACCATCTCTGCGCCAAACGCGCCCACCAGATTCACATCGGCGGGGATTGCTCCCGTCGCCAGCGCGAAAAATGTATCGCCATCAAACATGGTGTGCGCCGGGCGCACCGCTCGCGCCAAGCCATCATGCGCCATCTGCGCGACCTTGTTCGCCGCCTCTTTGGATAACCGCGCGTTCGTCGCGACCACGCCAATCACAGTAGCGGCAGCAACGGGCGGCGGTGGCAGGTTGCGAAACACGTCGAGGATCGGGAGATAGCCGCCAGAACCATCACGCAGTCCCGCGAGGATTTCCCCCTGCTCATCCACGACTTCGCCCACTGCATTGACCGCGCACAGCGCCGCGACGATCAACCCGCCGCCGAGATCGACTGCTGCCGATCCAACGCCGCCTTTGGTCGCATAGTCGTTGCCCATCATCGCGCACACGCGACAGCCCGTCCCCACGCCAACGCTCCCCTGTTCGACCGGGGCATCAGTCGCGGCGGCGCAGGCTGCATAGCCCATCGCGGAATCGGGACGCACGTTCTGGCTGCCAATCGCCAGATCGAAGACGATTGCCGAGGACACAATCGGCACAGTGAAGCCCGCGCGCGTGTTATAGCCGAGTCCGTGCTCCTCAAGGTAGCGCATCGCTCCGTCAGCGGCGGCAAGACCATAAGCGCTGCCTCCCGCCAGCATGATCGCATTCACTTGGTTGACTTGGTACATCGGGCGCAGCAGTTCGACTTCACGCGTGCCGGGTGCACCGCCGCGCACGTCCACGCCGCCGACCGTCTCTGGCGGGCAAATGATCGCCGTGCAGCCGGTTACGCCATCCAGATCGGTCGCATGTCCCACGAGGATACCGGGAACAGCGGTCAGGGTGTTATTGGTCGGGGTCGTCGTCATAGAGGATGTCGTCCACTTCGTCAGGCAGCGCGGGATCGTTCGGATCGGTATCAAGAACTTCCAGAGCCGCATCGTAATCTTCGGCGCGGACAGCTACTCGGACTTCTCCGAGCATCCCGACGGTGATTCCCAGTGCGCTGCCGGCGGGTTCTTGCTGCACGAGCGCGGGAATCCCCTCGCTTTCGAGTCGCCCCGCCACAATCCGGGCTTCGATGTCGTTATTTGTCACGTACACGACCATGAATTCGTTCGCCATTTTGCGCTCCTTGAGCCAGCATAACGACTAGTGTAACGTAACCGCAGCGGGAATCAAAAACGGACACGCCGCAGCCGGAAGCTGCTGGTGATGTCCGTTCGTTGTTTGTCTCGTTTGGGAATAGAAAAACGAGAAGGGGGGTTGGCAGTGACCTACTCTCCCACAAGGTCACCCTT
>JACSRG010000816.1 GCA_014879865.1 Anaerolinea sp. | reverse complement strand
CCGCCCGATGATCTCCCGCCCCATCCAGTACATGACCGGCAGCGTGATCACGCCTTCGATGGCGGTTAACGTTTTCAGCAGCGTGAAATCGAGTGGGACGCCGAACGTTGTCGAGCTAAACGCCAGCAGGTAGAACTGGATGGCATCGCGTCCGTGATTGCCCGCGAAGAACACATCCCGATCCCCCTGCACGACGCGGTTCGCGTCGAGCAGCTTCTCAACGTGATCGCTGGTCATCTCCGGCGGCGTGGTGCGCAGTTCGGCAAAGCGGAAATACGCGCCAAGCGCCGTAATCAGGATCAACGCGACCAGTACCCACGTCACGCGCAGCCGCCGCAGCGTGTTGATCAAACTGGTAACTGGCGTTAGCGGCGTCCAACCATACGGCGCAACCGTCCAGATGGTCAGGACGATGCAGGCGATCCACGCCAGCACACCGGTCATGGTGAACTGATTGCCGCCATTGAATGCCCATGCCAAGACTCCGGTCAGCGCTGCGCCGATGCCGAGGAACAACCGCCATGCCAGCGCGGGCATGATGAGCTGCTGCTCGTGCGCTTGGGGAGCTGCTGTCGGACGTCCATTGATGGGCAGGCGCAGGTTCACGATTTCAACGAACAACCACACCCCGAAACCCGCCAGTAGAAACGGCGCGCCGACATTCAAGCCCTGTTCTTCGACGAACAGTTGGCTGGAGAACATCTGGACACCGCCCCATACCGCCAGCGCGAATGCAATCAGCCGCCCGATTAAGAGCGTGCTTTCGCTGCCGCGCACTTCGGCGCTCGTATCGGGTATGACGCTCGGTGCTTCGGCTTCACTCCGCGCGGCGCGCACGGGCATAGTCACCGGGATCGATTCGAGCAGCGCGTTCGGGGTATCGGTTGGCTGCTGCGCGACGCGCACGAACGCCGCAAACGTCGAGCGCGGTTTACGTACGAACAGGTCGAGCGCCTCGGCAAGCGTCAAATCCTCGAACTCGCGCTGCACCTCGACCTTTTCCGTAACCGGCAGTGCTTCTTCGCTTTCGGCAGTCACCTCATCAGGCAGCGGCGGCATGTCATCCGTCATCGCCGGTTGTTCGTAATCGCTCACGGTTTGCGCCCCTTGATCGCAAGGTTGACCGTCGCCCGCCCGACCGGTTCGTTGATCGGGTTATTCCGGTCAAAGTAGTTGAACACTTTCAAGCCCAAGTTGATCGGGTTGAGCAAGCTGCCATCGTTCTTGTCGAACGTCGTCCGATCTGCCGCGTTCGCCATGTTTTCGGGCAGCAGCCCCGATTCGAGCAGCGGCATCCCGATCCCGTAGACCAGATTATGGATGAAGGGAAAACTATCGTGGGTGAAGGCGCGTTCTTCTTCGACGTGAAAGCCCGCCGCCAGCACGGAGTTTCGTAGTTGATCGCGGCGATACAGCCGCACATGGTTCGCCCAGATACCCGCGAACATCCCCTTGCGAATCGGGCGCTTGAACAGGAGTTCGAGCGTCTTGTTGATCGGATCCCACCAGAACGGATAATCCGCGTTGGGCACGGTGATCGCCACGACGCCGTTCGGCTTGAGCACGCGGTACGCCTCGCGCAGACCTGCCACGTCGTCGTCGATGTGTTCGAGGATTTCCGAGAGGATCACGGCGTCGAAGGTGTTATCCGGG
>JACSRG010000474.1 GCA_014879865.1 Anaerolinea sp. | reverse complement strand
GACGACTGCGCGTCCGCATCATGGCGTTGCCGTGCCGATGGGCGATATTGTGCTGATCAGCAGCCCGAATATGGAAGATATGGACGCGCCACTGCCGGTCGGCATTGATGTGATGACGCTGGAAGGCGAAATCGTGCAGAGCTTCCCCGAATGCCCCGGTTTGCACGGCGAAGCTGCTTACAGCGATACCGGTGTCGCCTTTGGCTGCGCTGATGGTGTGCTGCTGGTCGAGCGCGACGGCGAGACCTTCGTCTCGCGCAAGGTCGCCAACCCGACGAACAATCCCGATCTGCGCACCGGGACGCTGTACGCGGTCGAAGGAGGAGCGTACCTGATCGGCAATTACGGACAAAACACCGTCGTGCGCGTCGATCCGGTCGCGGGAACATCTGAAATCGTGATCGAAGCCCCGGTACGCGTGTGGCGCTTCAGCTTTCACGGTGAAGACCCGTCCAAGCTGGTCGCGCTGACGATTGATGGTAATCTGCATGTGATCGAGATTGCGACGGGCGCAGTCGAAGGCACGGTACAGGTGGTCGATCCGTTCCTTGCCCCGGCTTCCGGTCGCGCTGCTGCCCGCCCGACATTCGTCGTCAGCGGACACATGGCGTATATCAGCGAACCGCTGCCCGGTGATGTTCGCGGCGTCAACCTCGAAACGCTCGAAATCTCCGAAGATCGCATCTTCGTCGGCGGCAAACCGTCGGCGTTAGCGGTGTTCGGCATGGCAGCGGAGAGCGAGCTCGGCGAGCGTGAAGGCGAAGAACACGCCCACGAACACGGTGAATTCGACCCGCATATCTGGCACGACCCGAACAACGCCGTCGTGATGGTCGAGAACATCCGCGCCGCGCTGGTCGCCGCTGACCCGGCAAACGCTGACACCTACAGCGCCAATGCTGAGGCGTATACCGCGCAGTTAACTGATCTCGACGCCGCTATCCGCGAACAGGTGGCGCTGATACCGGAAGAAAATCGCATCTTGATCACGTCGCACGACACATTCGGCTACTTCGGCGCTGAGTACGGCTTTGAAATCTCGTCGGCGCTCGAATCGGTCAGCACCGAAACGGCAGACCCCAGCGCGGGGGAAATCGCCGAACTCGTCGGCTTTATTCAGGCGGAAGGCGTCCCGGCGATCTTTGCCGAGAACGTCACCAATCCCGACCTGATGCAGCGCATCGCCGATGAAGCCGGGGTCATCCTCGCGCCGACGCTGTACACCGATGCGCTCGGTCAGGCGGGCACGGCGGGCGCAACGTATCTGGAAATGATGCGCTACAACGTGGACGTGATCACAACCGCACTGCAATAAACAGCGGATGTATCAAGCAATCCATAAACAGCGCGTGGACAGTCATGTTCACGCGCTGTCCTTCACACACAGGCAAGATAGGAAACACCGATGACAAGCAAGCACAAAATCACCCGGACGAAACCGATGTTCGGGAACAAGCGCTCGTTTTCGATGCGGGCGACGCGGCGCAAATTCAATCCGAATCTGCAAAGCGCTTCGATCTATGTCGAGGAAACCGGGCAGTTCGTCAAAGTCCGGGTGACGGCGCGCGAACTACGCACGATTGACAAGATCGGGCTGCCGGAATTTCTGCGGCGGCAGGGCTTGAGCCTGAAGGCGCTGACCGAATGACGATCACCAGCAATAACAACTATGATGTGGCGATTGTCGGTGCTGGACCCGCCGGATTACAGGCGGCGCTGGTCTTGTCGCGCACGCGCAAGCACATCATCGTCTTTGACTCCCCGGAACCGCCGAGAAACCACGCCTCGCATGGGGTGCATAACCTGTTGGGGCTGGATGGTTTGCTCCCCGACGAGATCCGCGAACGCAGTTGGAGCCAGATCTCCGTCTACGAGAGCGCGCGGCGAATCAGGGAAGCGGTCATCGCTGTTCAGCCTGCGGATGGAGGTGATTTCGCGTTGACCGGCAGCGCTGGAACAGCGGTCAGGGCGCGGCATGTCGTGCTGGCGGTTGGGTATCGCGACGTTTACCCGGAGGTTCCCGGCTTTCGCGAGTGCTGGGGCAGCACGATCATCCCCTGCCCTTTCTGCGATGGATATGAGAACCGTGACCGTGTATGGGGACTGGTAGCAAACTCCGAACTCGCACTGGAACACATGCCCCTCATCGTCAAGCACTGGACGACAGCGGCGAAACTGTTTCTACCGGCTCATGTCACGCTCACGGCTGCCCGCCGTGAAGTACTGGAGCAGCAGGGGATCGGCGTATACAAGGGGGAGATCGTCGCCGTTCACCATACGCATGGGATGGTAGAAGGAGTCACCCTGACGAGCGGCGAACAGGTGGATGTCCAGACCTTGTGGTGGCGTCCGCCAGAAGCACCGCTGCCGCTCACCCGGCAGGTTATCGACACGTTTCACCTTGAACTCGACAGCAGCGGCTTCATCAAGACCGATGCGTTTTATCAAACCGGCACACCGCGTTTGTGGGCGGTGGGCGACATCAAAGGTTGGGCGGGCGCGCTGGGGGCAGCGCAGGCGGCGGGTCTCGCTGCAACCGCGATCGTACGCGACTGGTATGCCTAGGAAGAAGGAACGCTCACTGTGAACACACAACTTCCCGTCACCGTCTTGTCCGGCTTTCTCGGCGCGGGCAAGACGACCCTGCTCAATCACATCCTGAACAACCGCGAAGGCTTGCGCGTCGCGGTGATCGTCAACGACATGAGCGAAGTTAACATCGACGCGCAGTTGGTGCGTGACGGCGGCGCAGCACTCAGCCGCACCGAAGAGAAGCTGGTCGAGATGACCAACGGCTGCATCTGCTGCACGCTGCGCGATGACCTACTGCAAGAGGTAGCACGGCTGGCGCGTGAAGGACGATTCGATTACCTGCTGATCGAATCGTCGGGGATTTCCGAGCCGCTGCCGGTCGCCGAAACGTTCACCTTTCCAGTCAGTGACACCGACGGCGGCTTGAGCGAAATCACGCGCCTCGATACGATGGTCACGGTGGTGGACGCGCACAACGTCATGCGCGAATTCGCGTCGCTCGACACGATGGCAGAACGCGGGATCGGCGTGACCCCGGAGGACGAGCGCACGATTGTCGATCTGCTGGTCGATCAAATCGAGTTCGCGGATGTGCTGATCCTCAACAAAACCGATCTGGTGACACCGGAACAGCTTCACCGGCTTGAGGCGCTGCTGCACAAGCTGAATCCGCAGGCGAAACTCATCCATGCCGATCATGGACAGGTCGCGCTGACGGAAATCATGAATACCGGACGCTTCGACTTCGACCGTGCATCGACCTTTGCCGAATGGCTGTCCGGTGAGCCGCACACGCCCGAGACCGAAGAATACGGCGTGAGCAGTTTCGTGTACCGCGCCCGCCGACCATTTCATCCCCAACGCTTGATGGATGTGCTGGAAAGCGACGCGCTCGATAGTGTGCTGCGCTCGAAGGGTTTCGTCTGGCTGGCGACGCGGAATCACATGGTCGGGGTGTGGTCGCAAGCGGGCGACGTCGTCTCGCTCGACTACGGCGGCGAATGGTGGGCAGATACGCCGCTGGATGAACTCCCGGATGATCCGGCACTGCTGGCGGAAATCAAGCGCTATTTCGAGGGCGAATACGGCGACCGCCGACAGGAACTTGTCGTGATCGGCATTGATATGGATCAGGCGGCGATCCGCACCGCGCTCGATTCGTGTCTGCTCACCAACGACGAGATGGCACAGGGGGCGAAAAAGTGGCGGCGCTATCGCGATCCGTTTGTGCAATGGCTGCTCGATGGAGAAGCGGCGGCATCATGAGCCATGCTCCCCTGCCCTACAGCCACCGCCATCATCAAGCCCCACTCCCCGGCGCGCCCGCGCTCGTCGTTGAGCGATTGTTGGTCGTCTACCCCGGCACGAAACGGCTCGCGCTGCGCGATGTGAGCCTAAGCGTCCCGGTCGGGGCGCGGGTGGCGCTGGTTGGCGCGAACGGCGCGGGCAAATCGACGCTGCTCAAAGCGGTCGCCAAACTGCTGCCGATCCGGGGCGGCGCAATTCGCATCTACGGTAATCCGCCGGGGGCGTGTCATCACCGCGTTGCCTATCTGCCCCAGCGCGGCGAGATCGACTGGCGTTTCCCGGTCACGCTGCGACGATTGGTGCTAACCGGACGCTATGTCCACCTCGGTTGGTTCAAGCGTCCGTCGAAGCAGGATCGCGCGATTGCGGATACGGTGATCGATCAGCTTGGCTTAGCTGATCTCGCGGATCGGCAGATCGGGCAGCTTTCCGGCGGGCAGCAGCAGCGGGCGCTGCTGGCGCGCGCCTTGGCACAGGAAGCTGATCTGCTGCTGCTCGATGAGCCGCTCAACGCGGTGGATGCCGAGACGCGGGCGATCATCGTCGCGGTGCTGGCGCGCTTGGGAGAACAGGGTAAGACCGTGATCGCCGCCACGCACGATCTCGGACGGCTGGAGACGGATTTTGACGGCGCGCTGTATCTTGCGAACGGGCGCGAAGTTGCGCCGCCGCCGGGGGCGTTTGTCGGGATGAGAGTGGGCGTATGAATATGGTCGAATGGTTGATCGCGCCGTTTCGCTTCGGCTTCATGCAAACCGCGCTGATCGCCGCCGTGCTGGTTGGCTTGGCGTGCGCCAGCATCGGCGTGTATGTCGTCTTGCGGCGCATGGCGTTCATCGGCGATGCGCTGGCGCATACCGTGCTGCCCGGTCTGGTGATCGCCTACCTGAACCAGTGGAGCTTATTCGGCGGGGCGTTGATCGCCGGGGTACTGACCGCGCTTGGCATCGGGTGGCTGTCACGGCGCGACGCGATCCGCGAGGATACCGCCATCGGCATCATGTTCACCGGGATGTTCGCATTCGGCATCCTGCTGATCAGCACGGTGCGCTCGTTCCGCGATCTGTCGCACATCCTGTTCGGCAACATCCTCGGCGTGACGACGGATGAACTCATTCTGATCGCGGTAATCACACTGGGGGCGCTGGCGCTGCTGGTGCTGTTTCACAAAGAAATCGAACTGACCTCGTTCGACCCGATCCATGCCGAAGTGATCGGCTTGCGCGCGAACCGGCTGCGCTACCTGCTGCTGATCCTGCTGGCGTTCACCGTCGTGAGCAGCATTCAGGTGGTCGGCGTGGTCATGACGAGCGCGCTGTTGATCACCCCGGCAGCAGCGGCGGCACTGCTCACGCAGCGGCTCAGCCGGATGTTCGCCATCGCCGTTGGGATCGCGATGCTGTCGGGGATCGTCGGCTTGTACGCCTCGTACTACGCCAATGTCTCGTCCGGCGCGGCGATTGTGCTGACGGCGACGGCATTGTTTGCGGTCGCGTGGATC
This sequence comes from Anaerolinea sp., assembly GCA_014879865.1. GTDB lineage: Bacteria > Chloroflexota > Anaerolineae > Aggregatilineales > Phototrophicaceae > Flexifilum. The sequence goes on along the minus strand of JACSRG010000474.1, from coordinate 4,880 downwards.
ATCCACAGCCTGCGCCGTGCGCGGCAGCCTGAAGTCGAAGCTGAAGAAATTGAAGCGATCTACGAATGACGCGCGGATTGCGGTCGTCACCCGCTCTAACTTACCCGTCTGGGAAGGCAGTGCTGGCGACTCTGGCTCATCTACTGGCATTGTTCACCGGCTGTAACCGGGATGGCAGCGGCGCATTTGTGATCCATGCGCGCGTCATCGCGTTAAAGAGGTCGGCGTCTTCAATGTTCCAGCCGTGTCCGAGTCCGGGTGCGAGGCATCCTTGGGCATTGGGCATGAGAGTCGAGATCGTCTGAACCGCTTGCGTAATGATGTTTGATTCGCGACTTCCGGCTGTGATCAACGTTGGTACGTTGACCGAATGAAGGGAGGCGGGTACTTGATAATAAGCCGCCTCTCTCCAGATTTGGCGGTATGCCTCTATTGACATCGCCGCCAGATTCTCGGCGAAATCCGCCTGCATCTCCGGTGGAACGTGCATTGACTCGGCTTGTCTTTCCGCAAACGAACGACGCTTAAGCAAAATGGACATCAGCCCGAGCTGAACAGGGAGCAGCGATCGGTTGGGCATCGGTGCGCTGGTCACACCGCTGATGACGACGTGATCCAGCACATCAGCATGGTGTTCGAGCAAAAGCAGGGCGACATGTCCACCAAGCGACAAACCGACGATATGTGCCCGTGCGCTTGCAGCCTGTTCCCGGATGATCGCAGCAATTTGATTGGCAGTGTCCGCCATAGACACCCACCGCTCATGATTGCTTTTGCCATGACCGGGTAAATCCACATTCAGACAATGGAAATCTGGGAGGGACGTGATTTGTTTCGCCCACATCCAACCGCTGGTTCCTATGCCGTGCAAGAAGACAATGCTCGGCGCATCTGGCGTTCCGGTTTCTTGAACATAAAGCGACATCGTCACACCTCAAGGATTTGGAGCACGCGCATATCAATCGTTCTGAACGAATGTGCCGCCCACCGGTTCGCCGTGCTCGATGGGTACGCCATTTTCAAGGTAGTTCGAGAAGTGCAGCGGCAGCCCAATCGCATCGGTGAATGCGGTGGGTTCGTCATGTTCGTTGGTCACAAACAACTCCGGTTGATTTTGCAGGTGAATGTGCAAATGAGGTTCTGATGTATTGCCGGAATTGCCGACGAGCCCGACCAGTTGCCCGCTTTCCACCGTTTGCCCCGGTTCCACGGCGATGCTGCCGGGCTGAAGATGCGCGAGGAAGACGTATTCCGCTTCGCCTGTCTGGATGACAACATGGTTGCCTGCCGGATGCTGCTCATCCGTCTCCACCTGTGGTTGGTTATCGGGTAATTCATCGACGACGGCGATCACCGTTCCGGTAGCCGGCGCAAGGGCGGGTTGACCATAAGCGTAGTAGTCTTCATTCTGCAATCCGTCTCCGGAGAACGTACTGCCCTCCTGCCAGACGACAAAATCATAGGCATGGCGCTGCGGCGGCGCATCTACATGGTAATTATGCAGACGGTCACTGCCGCCCCACGCCGTGTACCACAAACCAGCGAACGGTAATTGGAAAAGGGTTTCACTCACATACGCCTGTGCCGGGTCATCGGGCAGGGGTTCGTCAGGAGCGACGTTCAAGCCGCCGATCTGCCCATTGGCGTCAAAATAAACGGTCACGGTGAGGGCAGACTCGCCCCAAGCATAGTTCGCCATGTAAGCGGTCACACCACCAAGCGGGAGTATGCGCTCGGAACGTTTCTCGCCTAGCGGTTGTGCGATAATCTCAGCCAACGTTTGTTCCAGCATCTCCGATGACAACGCGTCCGCCGCCTCCGGACTGAACTGCTCACGGAGTGCATCGAAATCCTGATTCAGGAACTGCTCTACGGCGGTGCCGCCGCGACTGATAGTCTCCTCGACCAGTACGGTATAAGCCTCGACCACCTCATTGTAAGCGTCAGGAACGGGAGACACCTGCGCAATCGGTGATAGGTCCCCGGTCGCCAGCAAGGTTTGGGCTGTAGCAGGCAAAACCATGACTGCCATCCCGATTACACATACGATATGCCGGATTTTCATATATTCGATCCTTTCCGCATAGACGCGGATATCGTGACAAGCGTAATTCACTCCGCCCGACCCCAACAGCGTCAATATAGCCACTTGGGTACGACCCAGATTGATGATTCATTTCTGGGTCATCAGACCACTTCCATTCCACGCTGACACCACTATAGTGAGGAGCATCGGCTGGGTCTCGGCGGATGCCGGTGTAGGCACTCTTAACAAATCCGTCATTAAGTTTATTGCTCGAAATTGACGGTCTTTCTACCAGATGAGCAGGAATTGTATCCTTCAATATAGGGAGGCGACTGTGAGCCAAGCACGTGAAACGATGCGAGCAATGGTGATTGATCACTTTGGGGGAGTCGAAGCGCTAAGGACGCAAGTCATCCCCGTGCCACAACTTGAAGACCATGAAATTCTAATGCGCGTTCAAGTCGCCGGTGTCGGCACATGGGATCCATTTGAGCGTGAAGGCGGTTATGCCGACGCGATCCCCGGTCACGTCAAGTTTCCCTATGTCTTGGGTTCAGAAGGTTCGGGAGTGGTAGAGAGGATCGGCAATCAGGTAGAAGGGATCGCCGTAGGTGATTCGGTGTATGCCGTCTCGTTCCTGAACCCCAAAGGTGGTTTCTATGCCGAATATGCTGCGGTGGATGCTCAGCTTGTTTCCTCGGTACCCGCTCATCTGTCCATAGAACAGGCAGGCGTGCTCACCGGCGGAGGTATTACCGCATTACGCGGGCTGGATGATGTGCTGAAGCTCCGGGCAGGCGAGACGGTGCTGATTTTTGGAGCCAACGGTGGTATTGGGCATATGGCAGTACAACTTGCGCAACAGATGGGAGCGCGTGTCTTTGCCGTCGCTTCGGGGCAGGATGGAGCTGCCTTCATCAAACAGTTAGGGGTTGATCGTGTTGTCGATGGGCGAAGTGATGATGTGCTGTCAGCGCTTAAGTCCTTTGCACCGGATGGTCTCGATGCAGCTCTCTTGACAGCCGGCGGTGAGGCAGCAGAAAGATCGCTTGATGGGATCCGTCGAGGAGGTCGTGTCGCTTTTCCAAATGGCATTTTCCCCGTTCCGAATGAGCGACCGGGATGTCAACTGCTGCCCTACAATGGCGCGCCAGATGGAGATATCGTGCGCCGGTATGACGAAGCTGTGAAGGCAGGGCGACTGACTCCGCATATAGCTGCGGTCTTCCCGCTGGAGCATGCGCAGGAGGCACACCGGAGACTCGATACACACTACATCGGCAGGTTAGCTCTAAGGGTCACTTCATAGGTTGTTTTGGCACGCCAACGCTGCGCGCCTGTAAGCGGAAAAACATCGTGTTTCAGAAACGTTCGCCACGAAATCCGACCACGTTGGGGCGCGCTCAGGCAACGATGACGGTCGCTGAATCGACGACAAATCCGAGTTTCAACGACTCGCCGTGATTTGGTCTCAGATCGGATAGAATTCATGTTTCACCTAGCCGCTCCACACCAAGATGCAGCTTGTCTGGAGGTATTCGAAAGCATGAAGAAGTCTCCGTCTGAAATCAAACCTGAATCGTGGCTCGTCTCGGCGGGTCGCGCATCCGAACCCGGCGCACCGCTCAATGTCCCGCCGATCCCCGCCTCGAACTTCATCATCGGCAAGGAACGCGTGTACTCGCGCGATGATGGGACACCAACTTGGGAAGCGCTAGAAGAAGTGGTTGGCGGGCTGGAGTCGGGAAAGTCGGTAGCGTTCGCTTCCGGCATGGCTGCCATCGCCGCTGTGTTTGATCAACTGGCGGTTGGTGCGGTTATAGTGCTGCCCGATGACTGCTATCAAGGCGTTGCCGGTCTCGCTGCCGAGGGTGCGAACAAGGGACGTTGGTCAGTGCAGCGTGTGGCAGTCGATGATACTGCGGGTTGGATAAGCGCGTGCGGTGTCGCCGACTTGGTTTGGCTCGAATCACCCTCTAACCCGCTGCTCACGGTCGCAGATTTGGAAGCAATCTGTGCAGCGCCGCGCAAACCCGGCGCAATTGTCGCCGTCGACAACACTTTCGCTACACCGTTGAATCAGCAGCCCCTTAAATTCGGTGCTACGGTGTCGCTGCAATCGGCAACCAAATTCATCGGCGGACACTCCGACTTACTCGGCGGGATCGCCACAACGAACGACGATGCCGTCTGGCATGCCCTCAAGAAATCACGCGAGCTCACCGGCGCGACTCCGGGGGTCTTCGAAGCGTTTCTTGCTGTTCGCGGCGTGCGAACGCTCGCGCTGCGCTTGCAGCGGGCACAGCAAACTGCCATGCTGCTGGCGGAACGGTTGGAGCAGCACCCGCTGGTGACACGTGCGCGTTATCCGGGCTTGCCCTCTCATCCAACCCATGCGACTGCGCAGCGTGTCCTCAAGGGTTTCGGCAGCATCATTTCCTTTGATCTGCGCGGCGGGGCTGAGTTTGCGGATGCAGTCTGTCAAAACGTCAGGCTGATTCGTCATGCCACCAGTCTCGGCGCAGTCGAGTCCACGATGGAGAGACGCGCAGCCATTCCCGGACAGGGACACCTTCCCCCTTCGCTCATCCGGCTCAGCGTCGGAATCGAAGATGCGGACGATCTCTGGAACGATCTTAACTCGGCAATCGGTGCGTCTGCATCCTGACTCCGCTGCATAAGATTTCGTCGTCACTCCACGCGTGGAGCTGTCAATACTCCCGCGTATGTGCGCCGGGTAGACGATCAGCAGTTTGTGCAACGGATTGAATAAGGATTTGAAACACAGTGACCACTCTCCCCGCTAAAGCGGGGAGCTTCTCAGGCTACGTGTGCGCTTACCGTCTCCCGAAGG
>JACSRG010000015.1 GCA_014879865.1 Anaerolinea sp. | reverse complement strand
GCATAGGACAAATACCTGTGTAGCGGAGATGCGCCGATCTCATTAAAATACGATGAGACACCCGGCGAAGGCTCCACGCGAAGGATAACGTATGCGCCGCATTTTTCTACTTACGATCTTTTCACTGCTCGTTTTCGGCTTCGGCGTGACCGCGAGCGCACAGGGCAGCCCCGATCTCCGTGTGGACGTGACGGTGACGGGCAACCTCGGGTCGGATTTCCTGATCGGCGGCAGCACTGGCACGATCAATGTGATCGTCTCCAACAACGGCAGCGGCGCGACACTCGGCTCGACCGAGGTGCAGATCGCCGTGCCTGCCGGTTTGACCGTCGTGCCGCCGCTTCCCTCCGTTGGAGTCACCTGTAGTTCGAGCGTGCCGGGACTGCCCAACACGGTCGGGTGCAGCACCGTCTCGACGATCAACTCCGGCGGGACGCTTGCGCTCGCGCTGACCGTCATCCCGGTCTCACCTGCCAGCAACGTCAGCGTGCAGGCGACCGTGACCACCGTCGGCGACCTCAACACGGCGGATAACACGGCAACCTCGGCGTTGTTCAGCATCCTAGCGCCGACGGCGACACCGTCCGCGACCCCGACGGCGACGCCGACCGCGACCAATACGCCGACCGCTGAGCCGCGCTTTGATCTGACTCTGAGTCACACGGGGACCGCGGGGATAGACTTCCTCACGGGTTCCTCGACAGGACGGGTAACGCTGCGCATTACGAACACAGGCTTGTCGGCAACGACCGGCACAATCAGCGCGACGATCTTCCTCAGAGCGGGCTTGACAATCAACGGAACGGACGAAAATCCGAACTTCACCTGTTCAGGCACGACGCAGATCAACTGTACAAGCACCGCCTCGATCCCCGCTTTGGGCGGGTTTGAAGATATTGCCTTCTTTGTGAATGCGCCTACATCCCCCAGCCCTGCCGGTTTGCGTTACTCGAATACGGCGACAGTGACGGGTGGCGGCACGGTGCTGCCGGTCAGCGAGGACGACCCGATTTCGTTTGCGATTGTCAGCCCGACGGCGACGCCGACGATCACGCCGACGCCATCAATCACGCGGACGCCGACGATCACGCCGACCCCATCGGCGACGCGGACGGCAACGCGGATCACGCTGACGTTCCCGGTCTCGACGTTTACGCCGACGACTAACCCGCTGCTCGTCACGCCGACTCAGCCAACGCCGACGCTCACGCCGACGTTCATCCCGCCGCCCGCGTCTCGTACGCCGATCCCGCGTCCGGCAAATGCGGGGCAAGCCGTGCCGATGCCGGGGACGGGGGTGCGCGTGGTCACGAACCGCGACGGCGTGAATGTCCGCCTTGTTCCGGCAATCGGGGCGACGGTGGTCGGGACGGTCAACGCGGGCTATGCCGCCGAAGTCGAAGCGCGCAGCGCCGATAACCAGTGGGTGCGCATCGATTTCGCGGGGCAGGAAGGCTGGATCGGCTTCCCGGTCATCACGGTGATCGAAGGCGACCTGAACAACGCGCCGATTGCCGACCCGCGCACGATCCCGTACGGCGGGTGGGAAAACCCGCGCGCCGGGATCACCAGCGTGACGAGCCAGTACACCGGACGCCTTGCGAACAGCGGTTTGCGCGTGCGCAGTGGTCCGAGTCAGGGTTACCCGGTGCTGGCGAACGC
>JACSRG010000016.1 GCA_014879865.1 Anaerolinea sp. | reverse complement strand
CATGGGCATCCCAAGCACATGGCGGACGTTTGGACGATAGCGATCACTGTCGTAGAGTTCGGCAACGTTTACGCGTTTCTTGCCCTGCGCGAGTGTTGAGATCGGGACATCGCTGTAGACGCCGCGCTGTAAGCACACCAGACGCCCGGATTCCCCGCGTTCGATCAGGCTCAATGCGACGTGCGCGTAGTTCGCGGCGACCATCAGGTCGAGCGAGTCGGGCGCGCCGCTGCGCATGAGATAGGCGAGCGGTTGGTAGATGATGTCCTGCTTGGTAAGCTGCTTGAGCGTATCGCCGACGTACTGCCCGATGCCGCCCAGTTTGCGGTGACCGAAAGCATCTTCCGGTCCCCCCTCGATCACTTCGCCGTCAATCGGGTGTGCCCCTTCGGAGACGGTGATCATGGCGTAGTTGCTCGGATTAGCGCGCTTGTCCGCCATGATAAATTCTGCCAGCCGGTGCGAATCGAACGGCACTTCCGAGATCAGCGCGCGGTCAACGCCGGAGAGATACGCCGCGATCAGCGACGTTTCGCCAGAATTGCGACCGAACAGCTCGACGACGGCGATGCGTTCGTGCGACCCCGACGACGTGCGAAGCGCATGAATGAACTCGACACTGCGCGTGACGGCGGTCGAAAAGCCGATGCAGTAGTCCGTGCCGTAAACGTCATTGTCCATCGTCTTGGGGATGCCGATCACGCGCACGCCTTCCCGCGAGAGACGTTCGCCATAGCCAAGCGTGTCATCGCCGCCAATCGGGATCAGGCAGCTAATGCCCAACTTGTCGATCACGTGCATGATATGCGGGGTGATGTCGGTTGGCTTGTCGTAGGTTTTCCCCGGCTCACGGAGAAACTCCGGCATGTCATTCGGCTTGACGCTTCCGGGGTTGGTACGTGAGGTGTGTAAGAAGGTGCCGCCAAAGCGATCAACACGACGAACCGCCTCTTTGTCCAGCGGCATCGTCCACTTTTTGATGGTGGCTTCGTCGTCCGGGTTGACCTCGACCAATCCGCGCCACCCGCGCCGGATGCCGACAACCTCGTAGCCGTTGTCGATGGCGCGGTTGACAATCGCCTTGATAGCAGGATTCAGACCGGGGACATCGCCCCCACCGGTTAAGACTGCAATGCGCATGATAATTGTTCCCTTAACGCTTTAAGTATGGACCATGCTTCTATTTTACCCCGTTTGCCCATGCCTGCGATCCGAGCCTGTGTGCCCGCCGTAGATGGTGAGGAAGTGCAGGCTAGACGGCGTGACGTTTGTCACTGGTTTGCATCTAGGGGAAAAGTTAGGGGCAAGGGTGCGCCTTGCCCCGCTGCGATCCGGCTGCGTTAGCGCATCTGCTTATAGGCGTTGATCAGCCCGTTAGTCGAGGAGTCATGGGTCGTCGCCGGCGTGTCGGTCACCAATTCCGGTTCGATCACCTTCGCCAACTGCTTACCGAGTTCGACACCCCATTGGTCATACGGGTTGATGTTCCAGATCATCCCCTGCGTGAAAATCTTGTGCTCGTACAGGGCGATCAGCGCGCCTAACGTCTCCGGCGTCATCTGCCGGAAGAGGAACGAATTCGTCGGCTTGTTGCCCTCGAATGTCTTCGCGGCGACCAGTACCTCAACGGGTGCGTTGCTCCCGCTGGCGGAAAATTCGGCGCG
>JACSRG010000184.1 GCA_014879865.1 Anaerolinea sp. | reverse complement strand
GGGTGAAGTCCCTCTCCCTGAGGGAGAGGGATTTAGGGTGAGGGCAGTTTGCAGACAGACCCTAGTCGCCGGTCGCCGCAAGCGGCGTCTCGCCCAAGTCTTGCAGTTGACGCTCACGCTCGCCCAACCAGTTGACCGTGCTCAGCGCCGCCGCCGCGCCCTGACCGGACGCCGTGATCGCCTGCCGGAAGTAGTTGTCGTGGATTTCGCCGCCCGCAAACACGCCTTCGACGCTCGTGCGCATGAAATCGTCCACGATGAAATAGCCGAGGTCATCCGTCTTGAGCTGCGTGCCGAAGATGCCGCTGTTCGGGTCATAGCCGACGAAGATGAACACGCCCGCGATGTCGCGTTTTTCGGTGGCGTCCGTCTTGACGTTGCGCAGCGTCACCGCGTTGACCTTGCCATCCGCGCCGTGAATCTCGTCAATGACAGTATCGTACACGAACTTGATACGCTCGTTCTCCATCGCCCGCTTTTGCAGCGCCACACTCGCGCGCAGCGTGTCACGGCGGTGCACGACGGTGACTTCCGTGCAGAATTTCGTCAGGAAGATCGCTTCTTGCAGCGCCGAATCACCACCGCCGACGACGATGATCTCTTTGCCCCGGAAGAAGAACCCGTCGCAGGTCGCGCACCACGACACGCCCCGCCCCGTGTACTCCTCTTCGCCGGGAATGTTCAGCTTGCGCGGCGTCGCGCCGATGGTGACGATCACCGCATCCGCCAAGTATTCGGTGTTCTGCGTCTTGACGTAGAACGGCGACCCTTTGGTGAAATCGACTTCAGTCACGATGTCATAGTCGTATTCCGCGCCGAAGCGCTCCGACTGCGCCTTGATGCGCTCCGCCAGTTCGGGACCCGTGATGCCATCGGGGAAGCCGGGGAAATTATCGACGTCGTGGGTGGTAGCGATTTGCCCGCCAAGCTGCTTGCCAGTGACAACCACCGTGCTCAATTGGGCGCGCGAGGTGTAGATCGCGGCGGTCAACCCCGCAGGCCCGGAACCAATGATCAGGACTCGTACTTTGCGCATTGCTCTATCATCCTTCAGGATGTTGTCAAACCTTGATTTTCAGCACGAATAATCGCCAGAATCGCTTCATATTCTTCGCGGCAGTCAGGGCAGCAGGCGAGATGATCCTCGACAGCGGGGAGAAGCTGCACGGGGTCTGCGCCGCCTGCGACCATTTCCGCAAGGCAGTAGAATTGTGACCCGCACGTCTCGCAGTCGATAATCGCATCGAGATGCGCGTCAAATATGCAATCGATCAGTCTGCGCAGTTTCTCATCCACTGCGACCCCCTAACATCCTTTGAAACTGCTCTCTACATATGGACGCGCGCACGACGGGCAATCTTACGATCCTCACCGGCGTCCGCCTATTCCTGAAACAGATTGAGCATATAGTCCATGCTCAAGCCCTGCGACTCAAGGTGGCTGCGCAGTTTGCGCCGCGCATCGTGGATCAGCTTGTACAATGCGTTGCGATTGGTCTGCATCTGCTCGGCGACAATTTCCAACGGCACACCGCGCACTGCAACGGCGATCAACGCCTGCTGCTGCCGCTCGGTCAGCACATCGTCGAGCGTCGCTTGTATCTTCGCCAGAATCTCGGTTTGCTCGGCAGATCGTTCCGGGCTTGGGGGTTTCGTTCCCCCGACCGGGGCGGAGGTCACCGGCAGAATATCGCCTTCAGCGGTCATATCGTCAAGGCTGAAATCGCGGTAGCGGGCGCGGCGCAAATCGCTAATCGCCACGCGCACCGCGATGCGAGTCGCCCATGTCGTGAACAAGCTGTCGCCGCGAAAACTGGCGAGATTTTCCATCACCCGTAGAGTCGCATCCTGCGCCATATCCTGCGCCATCTGCGTAAGTTCATGCGAAGATAAGCTGGTCAGGTCGCTGCGTTCGCGGCTCAAGTAGTAGAAAATGCCGCGCTGTAAACGGGCTTGCAGATCAATCAGCGCCGCCGCTTGGATTTCCGGCGCGCCTTGCAGATCGGCGAGCCACTCTTCATTTGTGCGTTCGCTCATGGAGTCCTATCCGCGTAAGCTGCGTGCCCCGATGATAACACGGACACGCAGCGCACGCATGAGGATTAGCTAACCCGCTCGAAGCGGACGTTCAAGACGAGCAATCCCAGCCGGATTTCGTCGCCATCACGTAAGATACGCGCTTGATGCGCGATCAAGCGCTGCCCATTGAGGTAGGTGCCGTTGTCGCTGCCGCGATCCATCAGGTGCAGCGCCCCGCCTTCTTTACGCATGATCAAAGCGTGCTGGCGCGATACCCCTTGCTCGATAGCGCCCCATTCGCTGAGATCGACTTCCGGCACATCACCGGTATCCGGGTTCAAGCGTCCGACGCGCAGTTCGCTGATCGTCCCAACATCGAAGACGAACGCCTTATCTTGGTCGCGAACTTTGAGGATGAGGTTGGTACGCGCATCAACTTTTGCCGATCCCCACCTCGGCGTACCCTGTTCGGTATCCGTGTCCCCTAGCGTGCGAGTCGTGACCCCGATCTGCGTCACCTTGAGCGGCAAACCACAGTGAGGGCACGTCTCCACATCTTGTTTGATTGGGCGGTCACACCAAGGACAATTGATCATAAGACCTCGACTGCGAATAAAACATGAACTTCATGTATTTTAGCCCGTATATTGTTTTTTCGATAGAAGTGCATGAGTCCCTGTTCATTCTTTGAAGTCTCATTACAAACCTTGACGTACTCGTGTATAATCACGGTATGCTCAACAGCTTGTCGTTTATCAGTTTCCCGCGATTTTACACCCCATCGTTTGACAGATTCGGAGTGATTTTAGTGTGACCAACAAACCCTCTGATCCTCAGAACAACAACGGCGGCGGCGCCAATTCTCCGTTTTCCAACCGTAATGCCCAGCGCATCTGGTTGGTAGTCGGGATCGTCGTTCTGCTCTTGTTTGTAGTGATTTTCGCCCAACCGAGCAACACGCCGCGCGGCAGCAGTATCACGCTGGATCGGCTGGCGGAAGCAATCCAAGACGGCAATGTCGTCTCCGTAGAAATACGCGGTGGCTCGGATGTCCTCGTTGAATTGGAAAACAACACTAATGCGTATTACTACAAGGAACGCGAAACCAACCTCGTCACAGCGCTGATGAATTTCGGCGTCACGTCCGAGCAGTTGGCACGCGTGACATTCAAGGAAACGCCGGGCGATAACATGACGGGCTTGTTGTTCCAACTCGTCGTCGCCATCGTCCCCACGCTGATCATCGTCTGGCTGCTGTGGCGCATGATGCGTTCGGTGCGCACGGGTCAAGATCAGGCGTTGAGCTTCGGGCGCAGCCGCGCGCGCGTCGTGCGTGACATGGAGCGCCCGCAGGTGACTTTCGCCGATGTCGCAGGCGCGGAAGAAGCCAAGCAGGAACTCGCCGAAGTGGTCGAATTCCTGAAAGAGCCGGAGAAGTTCATCCGCCTCGGCGCGCGTATCCCTAAGGGTGTGTTGATGGTGGGTCCGCCCGGAACGGGGAAGACGCTCATGGCGCGTGCCGTCGCCGGTGAAGCAGGCGTGCCGTTCTTCAGCATCTCCGGTTCGGAATTTGTGGAAATGTTCGTCGGCGTCGGCGCAAGCCGCGTGCGTGACCTGTTCGAGCGTGCCAAAGCCGAAGCCCCGGCAATTGTCTTCGTAGACGAAATCGACGCGGTCGGTCGGCATCGCGGCGCGGGCTTGGGCGGCGGTCACGACGAGCGCGAACAGACACTCAACCAGATTCTGGTCGAGATGGACGGCTTCGAGACCGGGACGAACGTCATCATCATCGCGGCGACCAACCGCCCCGACATCCTCGATCCGGCGCTGCTGCGTCCCGGTCGCTTTGACCGTAAGGTCGTCATGGACAACCCCGATCTCAAGGGGCGTCAGGACATCCTCAAGGTTCACGCCAAGGGTAAGCCGCTGGCAGCCGACGTTGACCTCGAAGCGATTGCCAAAATCACCCCCGGCTTCTCCGGCGCTGATCTGGAAAACCTGATCAACGAAGCGGCGATCTTGGCGGCGCGGCGCAACAAGAAGTCCATCGGCATGAGCGAACTTCAGGAGAGCATGGAACGGGTCATCATGGGACCCGAACGCAAGACGCGCGTGATCTCCGACAAGGAAAAGAAGTCGATTGCCTATCACGAAGCCGGTCATGCCATCCTGCATCACCTGCTGGAACACGCCAACCCGGTGCACAAGATCACGATTGTGCCGCGTGGACGCGCGGGTGGCTACGTCCTCTCACTGCCCGAAAGCGACATCTTCCTGCGTTCGCGTGAGGAATTCGAGGATCAGATCGTCGCGGCGATGGGCGGACGCGCGGCGGAAGAGATCATCTTCAACCAGTTCACGACCGGCGCGAGCAATGACCTGCAAGTGTCCACGTCGATGGCGCGCAGCATGGTCACGCAGTACGGCATGAGCGACACGCTTGGTCCGCGCACATTCGGCGGCGGCACGGGATCGCTGTTCCTCGGACGCGACCTGTACGAGCAGCGTGACTACAGCGAACAGGCGGCGGAAGAGATCGACAACGAGGTCAAGCGCATCGTGCAGTCGTGCTACACCCGCGCTAAGTCGATTTTGACCGAAAACCGTGACAAGCTGGACAGCATCGCCGCGATCTTGATCGAGCAGGAAACGCTGGAACGCACCGAGTTCGAAGAACTCATGGGGCGGCACGCAAATCAACCGCTCGACAATCAGCCGACCATGTTCAGTGACGATCAGCCGGCGCAATAGATAACCGCAGGACTGAGAAAAGAAAGGACTGAGGACTGAGTAAAATCAGCCGTCAGTCCTTTTTGATTTTCAAGTAAGTTCTCAACAGCAAAGCAAGAAACCAACGGCAACAGGGATGTTTGCGGTAAAGGACGAGGCATGCCGGTAAGTGCGTAGAAATAGCGTCATTGCCATTTCAAACCTGCACCCCCCTGCCCCAGTGAGCAAGTCCCCTCTCCATATGGAGAGGGGATTTAGGGGTGAGGTTAGTACTATGCTCCCGGCATTGCCGTTGCCTCCGGCATGACCGGCTCAGGCGTTTGCTCGAACTCCGGCATCATCATCGGCGGCATGATTTCCATGTGGAAGTTGCCGTAATCCTGCGGACGCAGTTCCGCCAGCGTCACGTCGATCTCCTGTTCTTCGCCATCACGCAGCACGGTCAGCGTGACCACGTCGCCGGGTTCATAGGCGATGATCCGGTCGCGCAGCGTGCGCTCGAAATCCACCGGTTCGCCGTTGACCGCCGTCACGATGTCGCCTTCCTGAATCCCCGCCTCAGCCGCCGCTGAACCCTCTTCGACCGCCTGAATCAGCGCGCCTTCGACGAATTCGACTTCATTTTCCGCCGCCGCTGCTTCGGTCAGAGTGAGGAAGGTCACGCCCAAGCGACCATTCGTCGGCATGGTGAAGATCATCCCCGGCATGAGCGAACGCGGATCAACCGGGCGCACGCCCTCCATGCGCATCGGCGCGTAGAACTGCGCCAGCGCCGCCGTCGGCACTTCGATTTCCTGTTCCGCGCCATCGCGCGTGACCGTCAGCACGACGGTTTCACTCGCGTTGGCTGCTACCAGCGCGGTGAGCTGCTGAATGTCGAGTGGTTCGCCGTCGAACGCCGTCACCACGTCGCCCTGCCGCAACCCTGCCTCATACAGCGCCGCCCCCTCGGTGAGCTGGCGGACTTGCCATTCGCCGTTCGGAGTGTAGATGATGATCGCATCGATCATCTGCATGAACGGCGCGTCACCGCTGCCGCGTCCACCCTGACCCCGATTGCCGTTCCCTTGACCGCCGCGCGCGTTGGGCGGCATACTACCGAGAGTCACTTCGACTTCCACTTCTTCACCGCCACGCGTGACCGACAGCGTGGCAGTTTCGCCGGGGATCAGCGCTTGGATCGCCGCTGCGAGTTCTTGCGCGGTCGCCACTGCTTCGCCATTGACCGCCGTGATCACGTCATCGACCTGCAAGCCCGCCGCCGCAGGCGATCCATCCACAACCTGCCGGATGGTGACGCCGTCGTCCGTATCTTCTACGCTCACGCCGAGAAACGCGCCGCCACCCTGCTGCGCCGACACTGCACCCGCCACCAGCAGCATGATCAGCCCGAAGGCGATCAGTATCATTCTCTGTTTCATTTGCATCCACTCCTCATGCTCAAACTTGTTGTAACCCTAGCGCTACAGTCTGAGAAAACGATGAAGTAAATGCAATCGAAATGTAAACTACTGATGCAGATCGTAAACTGGCGCTACTCATCCGACTTCTTGTCGCCGCGCAGACGCTTGGAGACCGCCGTACCGAACAACCCGCTCATGAAGATGTCGGCGCTCGACTCGCGTTTGGGCGCGCCGCTCTTTTCGTCCCAATCGCCTTTCTGCCGCCGCATCACCCACAGTTGATACGTCTGCGCCGCGTCGATCAGCAGCCCTTCGAGCGCCGCCTGATCATTCTGAGCAAGGATCGTGCGCAGTGTAGTCAGCGTTTCGATGGTCGCGTCGATCTGGCGGGCGACGTTCTCGCGGTTGTTGAGCAGCAGATCGCGCAGGTCGTCGGGGTGCGCATCGGTCAGGTGATGCGTCAGCCGCCCGAATGCCGGATTCCCCGCGCGGCGGGCGTCGTCCCAATCATCGCGGCGCGTCAGCGTGGCGAACGCGGCGACTCCCAGCGCGGCGGGCAGCCCTTCGGTCGATGCCGCCCACACGTCGTGCTCGGCGGCGTCAGCGAAATGCGGCTTCGCACCGATCAATTCCGCGAGATCGGCGGCGAGTTCGACCGCGTCTTTCGGCGCTTTCGGGTGCGGCATGAGCAGCATATGCCCGTTGTCGAACAGGTCAGCGACGGCGTGTTCCGTGTCGTCCAGCCCGTCGAACAGGTATGCCGGGTTGACGACCGGCGTGATCCCGATGGCATAGGCTTCCGGTTGCAGATGTTTGCTCGCCCACGCTTCAGACGGCAGTTTGAGCGGCGACGCATCGAGGATCACCGTGCCGTCGCGCACCTCCTTGCCGATGGCGCGGTAGGCGGCGGCGACTTCGCGGTAGGGCAGCGCGAGGATCACGATGTCCTTGTTCCCCGCCGCGTCGAACATGGAGCGCGTGACATGATCGACCGCCGAGCGATTGCGCGCCGCCGTCCCCCGCGCTTCGAGCGCATCATAACCCGTAACGTTGAACTGCTGGCGCGCATCCTTGCGGGCGCTGTAACGCCGCAGCGCCAACCCGAACGATGTGCCAATGCGACCTAAACCGAGTATGCCCACGTTGATCGTATTCATTGAGCTGCGTCCTTTTTCCAAAACTTAGTGGCAAAGCCAGCGATTAGCCTATCGCTTTTAGCCAAAAGCTAACCGCTAACTGCTAATTGCTTTTAGCTAATTCGTATCGTCTGCCTGTTGAAGGCGTTCTAATAAAGGGAATAACTCGTGATTCTGCCATCCGGTTCGATTTTCCTGATGATGTGCCGCCAACCAGACGGCATCCGGGTCAGCGCCCGCCGCCTGCATCATGTCGGCGCTCCAATCGGGGTGATGCACGTAGACGACGAACGGGCGAATCACGGGGTGACGGGGATCGCCGTCGCTAAGGCGCTGGAACAGGCGCGGGCGGAAAGCGCGGACGATCACGGCGAAGGTCTTCTGCCAGACCGCCAGTGGATAGCGGGTCTTGCCGCAGTCGTGCAGCAGCGCTGCGACGCCGAGCGCGGGCGGGGTTGCTCCGTCACGCAGCAGGGCGCGCAGCACGTTGAGGCTGTGAAGCTGCTCGTTGCGCCGCATCGTGCGGAACAGGTCGAGCAGGCGCGGCGACAGATAGCGTTCCGCCAGCGCGTAATCAGGCGAGCGGGCGAAGGCGGAGAGTGCCTGTACCCCCTGCCGGACACGATAGGCGGTACGCGCTGTAAAAGGCATCATCACATGAAGGCGCGCAGCACCGTGATGTACTGCCGGAACAGATCGAAGCCGAGGCTGTTGATCAGCAGATCGGAACTCGGCTGACCGATAAGCGTGCTGAGCAGGTTTAAGCCGGGGATGCCGACGAAGCTCAGCAGGATCAGCCCGAATAGGATGTAAGTGGTCGTCGTCCGCCAGCTTTCCCAGCGCACCGCGAGATCGGGCGGCAGCAGCGACAGCACAACCTGCCAACCGTCGATAGGAAACAGCGGCAGCAGGTTGAAGATGAACAACAGGATGTTGAACCAGACGAGTTGGAACAGGATCAGTTGGAGCATGGGCGGCAGCGCGTCGATGATGTCAATGCCGAGCAAACGCATGATCAGCGCGATCAACATGCCGAGAATCAGGTTGGAGAGGGGACCCGCCGCGACTGCCGCCAACCAGCGCCAGCGCCGGTTCTGGGCAGGCATCCGGTACGGGGAGATCGGCGCAGAACCGAGGATGCCGAAGCCGATCAGCGCGAACATGATCCACCCGATCCAGTTGATATGCACGAACGGGTTGAGCGTCAGCCGACCTGCGCGGGCAGGTTCGGGGTCACCCATGCGATAGGCGATATAATTATGCGCGAATTCGTGGATCGTCATGGCGATTAAGAGGGCGATCGCGTTGGCAAACAATTCTGCGGGTGAGCGACCTAGTAACATCGGTTCTCCAAGGGTAGGGAAAAACGTTGGTCGTCATTATATAGCACGTGGTTGACAGGAAGAAGTAGAAAGACTACTTCTATCTTTGAACTTTTATCTTACAATCAAGGACGGTCTGTTGTAAGCACGAACCGAGAATTTGTGTGAACCATGACGCCAGAAGTTCAGGTTGGTGATCGAGTGCAAATGAAAAAGGTCCATCCCTGCGGCAGCGATGAATGGATTATCTACCGGATCGGAGCAGATATTGGAATGCGGTGTACCGGGTGTGATCGGCATGTCATGCTAGCCCGGAGCGAGTTCTTTCGTCGATTGAAGCGAATCATCAAGGGGGAATAACAGGATGCCCAAGCGTATCCTCTTCATCATGTCAGATACCGGCGGTGGTCACCGCGCCGCCGCTGAGGCAATCCGCGACGCGCTCATCCTCAAGTACGGGGATGAAGTGCAGTGCAATCTGGTCGATGGTTTCCGCAGCTATTCGCCCTTCCCGTTCAAATACATGCCCGAACTCTACCCGGTGCTGATCCAGTACAGCAAATCCTCATGGGGCGTTGGCTACAACCTGTTGAATACCAAACGCCGCGCCAAACTGGCGGCAGGCGCGATATATCTGACGGCGGAAAAGCGGCTTAAGCGGATGCTGCGCGAGTATCCCGCCGACGTGGTTGTCAGCGTGCACAGCGTGCTGACTCACATCTCGATGCAGGCGATGATCTCGCAGGAGAAGCGCCCGCCTTACGTCGTCGTCGTGACCGATCTCGTCTCGACGCATCACTTCTGGTATGACCGCCGCACGGATCGCGTCCTCGTACCGACTCAGCCCGCCTTCGAGCGCGGCTTAGAAGCGGGCTTGAAACCGGAACAGATGCGCGTGACCGGCTTGCCCGTGCATCCCAAATTCGCCGAGTCGCTGGTCGATAAAGCGGCGGCGCGGCAAACGCTCGGTTGGGATGCGACTCTCCCGGCGATCTTGATGGTCGCGGGCGGCGAAGGCATGGGTCCACTGTTTAAGACGGCGCGCGCGCTCAACGACAAAAACCTGAAATGCCAGTTGGTCATCATCGCCGGACGCAACAAGGCGCTCAAAGAGAAGCTTGACGAATGCGATTGGAATCAGCCGACGCATACCTACGGCTTCGTCACCGACATGCCGCGCTTCATGGCGGCGGCTGATATTCTGGTGACGAAAGCGGGTCCCGCGACGATCAGCGAAGCGGCGATTGCGGGGCTTCCGCTCATCCTGTTCGACGCCATCCCCGGTCAAGAGACGGGCAATGTCGATTTTGTCGTCGAAAATGATGCGGGCGTGTTCGCGCCATCGCCAGAACTGGTGGCGAACGCGGCGCAGCAGTGGCTCAGCGAAGGCGCGGCGGGTCTGGCGCGGCGCTCCGAAGCTGCGCGGCGCATCGCGCGTCCGAACGCCGTGTGGGACATCGCCGACGAAATCTGGGAGTACGCGCACCAACCCGCGATCAAGTCGAAGAAGCGCAACATCCTCAAAGATGTTGCCGAGCGCGCCAAACTGCTCAACGACTTGATTCCGGGCGGGCTGTCCTCTTAAACCCCACCCTCTCCCCACAGGGTTGACCTGCTGAAGCAGGCTCTTACTCGGAGGGACGCCCCGTTGGGGCGTCCCATACGTACCAAGTTAAGCCCGTGCTTTGTAACCC